>JAFGOL010000070.1 GCA_016926495.1 Oligoflexia bacterium | reverse complement strand
TCATGTGCCTTAGCTTCATCCAGTCCTTGGAAGTAACAACGATATAGTCCGACCCTGTTTCGTTCTTCAGCATTCTCATGTTACGCACGTCGTTACCGGTATAATTATAGTGATCGGGGTATGACACGTGGCTGCTGAACCTTGCACCCGCTTCCTTTAAAGCGGCCAGAAAATGCCTGTTGTTACAAATTCCCGACACGGGTAAAATTCTCTTTGTTTCAAGGGAAACACCTGTCCTCAGGTCCAGCGAGGAGAAGAAAATTTTGACATCCGGGTTGAATGACTGTGCCTCGTACACGAGCGTCTTTTTTGCATCGTCCGTTAACCTGCCCGCTTTAGTGAAAACGACTACATCAGCCCTGTTCATAGCCCCGTAAGGTTCTCTTAATCTTCCCAGGGGGAAAAGCGAATCCGAAAAACCGGTTTCCGCGTCAAGCAGGAGTATGTCCACGTTTCTTTTCAGTTTTAAATGCTGAAAACCGTCGTCAACAATTATATACTCGGTATCCGGCCATTTATCGACTATGTTTATCGCGCATTGCGTTTTGTTTCCGCCGACAGCGAGCCTGGTGCTTTCCGGAATATTTTCCCAGATAAGGGACGCCTCGTCGCCAATCAGTATCGACGATACCGTGTCAAGGCCCTTTTCGGCAAGCACAAGCTCGTTAAAACGCAGTTTGCTCTTATAACCTTTTTCAATTACAGCGGTGTTATATCCCGACGCCGAGACAAACCTGGCAAGCATAAGGACAAGCGGCGTCTTGCCTGTACCCCCCATGCTGAGATTGCCCACGGAAATTACTTTTTTTCCGGCGTCCACCCTTTTGATAACACCTCCCAGGTACAGCCGATTCCTGATGCCCACAAGAGAACCGAAAATTACGGATACAAGCCTTCTTAGTATCAAAGGTATCTTAAAACCTCCCTGGCAGCGTTAACCGAGGGACTCTGTCCCGTGTATAAGACGTCATGGACCCTTTTAAGCTTCTCCCTTACCGACAGGTACAGATCCTCATCAAAAAGATTTTTTTCAACGTCGGAGGCAATCAACTCCGGGTCGGCCTTTTCCTGAAAAAACTCGTTGCATATAACGTCACCGTACAGCAAATTTACCATGCCTATGGGCTTCTTATATCTGACAAGATTCCTGAACATGAAGGCGGACAGGGTCGAAACCCTGTAAACAATTGTCATCGGAACATTGAACAGGGCGCATTCGACCGTGGAAGTTCCCGACGCGGCAATCGCGTAATCGGCGACCGTATATACATCGTAAGTCCTGTCTTTAACAAATTCAAAATCTACCGGATTTCCGTCCGTGTATTTCCTGATGTCCCCAATCTTCAGCGTGGAGGCAACCGGTATGACAAACCTTAACTTACCGTTGTATCTGCGGGAAAGGATTCTGCAGGTCTCAACCATAACGGGCATGATATATTTTATTTCACCCAGGCGGCTTCCGGGCAAAACGGCGATTATTCTTTTTTCTCCCTGTTTGAATTCCTTTTCCAGTCTTGCCGGATCAAGATCTTTTCTATACAGATCAACCTGATCAAGAATGGGATTCCCCATATATTTTACGTCCACGCCGTATTTTTTATAAAAATCGCGTTCAAACGGAAAAACCGTCAGTATCTCCCTGCAGTATTTTGCCAGCTTGTACACCCTGTATGAACGCCATACCCATACCTGCGGAGAAATATAGTAAATGACCGGAATACGCCGCCTGGTAAGATGCGAGGCGAGCGGAATGTTAAAACCCGAATAATCCATGAGCACTGCAAGATCATAGGCGCCCATTGACGCCATTTCCCTGAAATGCCTCTGCGCCTTTAATAACTTCCCGACGTGTCCTGCCAATTCACAAAAACCGAATACCGCGAAATCCCTGTTATGGTATTCCGGAACGAATTTTCCGGTATCTATAAGATTATCACCGCCCAGTCCCGCAAATTCCACGTCACTGCCATATAATTCAAGAATACTCCTGACAAGGTTGGCTGCGTGCATGTCAGACGATGCTTCGCCGGCAATAATAAGAATACGTTTCATATCAAATCCATTCTTTTTTCTATTCCTGATATTACGCGCTGAGCTACCTCCAGGGCTTTAAGGGCATTTTCAGCCCCCACAACCGGTTTTTTATTATTTTCCACGCAATCTATAAAGGATATTATCTCGGCCCTGATGGCGTCCGTGGTGCCCAAAGGCAACACGCGTCCGTTGATCCGGTAATTTCCCTCGCCGCCAAGCCTTTCAAAAACCTCTATTTCCCCTTTCTGATAATCAAGGCCTATATAACTGTATCTTTGAAATATTCTCATCTTTCTGACGGCCTTGTTTGATATCCTGCTGGCAGTGAGATTAACCATGGCACCATTGTCAAAAACAAGCTTGGCATGAGCTATATCAATTTTATCAGTCAGTACAGGAACGCCTGCAGCGTCAACCTCTGTTATTTTATCGCCGAATACCGCCAGAACAAGATCAATATCATGGATCATCAAATCCAGGATTACATCAATATCAGTGCTTCTGGCCGTGAACTGCGCCAGCCTGTGGCATTCTGCGAACCTGGGTTCCTTTATAAGGGAATAGCTCCTTGATGTGACCGTATTGAACCGCTCAAGATGCCCTATCTGTATTACAAGCCCTTTGCTGTCCGCAACCTTCATCAAATCACGGGCTTCCTGCAACGTCCGTGTAAACGGTTTTTCAACAAGGCAGTGTTTTCCCGCTTTCAATGCCCTTAATGCCACCTCGTAGTGAGTTGCCGCAGGTGTTGCAATACTCAGCAAGTCCGTTTTTTCCAGCAATTCGTCCACATCGGTAAAAAAGTCACAACCGCATTCCGCTGCGATTTCCCTTGCCCTGTCCGTATTCGAATCATAAACGCCGGCAAGTTCCACGGTGTCTATGTCCCTGTATTTTTGAGCATGAAACCTGCCAAGATAACCAACGCCTATAACGCCGGCTTTAATCATATTCACCTCACAATGCCGTTATTGCTGGACGCGATAAACTCCAGAAGATAAGTAACTTCGGGACATCCGTATTCCTTTCCGCTCAGCGTATTCACGGCATCCTGAAAAGTTATCCCCTTTTTAACATACAGTAATTTATAAGCGTTTTTGAGCTTGCGGATATTCTCTTCCGGCACCCCTCTCCTTTCAAGCCCTATCGAATTAACGGACTGGACCTTGAAATCATCCAGACCCTTGCCTGTTAGGAACGGGGGAAAATCGGCCCTGATCAGAGAATACGCGCCTATATACGCATGTTTTCCGACCCTGTTAAACTGCGTTACTCCCGTAAAGCCGCCCAGTACAACATAGTCCTCCAGGACAACATGTCCCGCAAGCGCCACGCTGTTGGCAATAACCACGTGATCGTGTACCTCGCAGTCGTGGGCTACATGCGAATAAGCCATTAAAATATTATCGCTGCCGATACTGGTCAGGCCCCTGCCTGTAGCTGTTCCCAGATTTACGGTCACACACTCCCTTACAAGGTTCCGGTCGCCTATTTCCACCCTTGTCGGTTCTCCTTTATACTTCAGATCCTGCGGTGCGTGGCCTATTGAAGCATACGGAAATATCTTATTGTCATTTCCTATCTTTGTATGGCCCTTTATTACGATGTGGGAATCAAGGACAGTACCGGTACCGATCTCCACGTCAGGGCCTATAATACAAAACGGACCGACTTCAACACCTTCGGATATACGCGCACCTTTTTCAATTATGGCCGTGGGATGTATCATTGAAATTTCCTTAACCTCGTGGAAGCCGCGGCAATCATTTCAGCCTCGCAACATACCTCGCCAGTCGCGGAATCGGTTATAACTCCGTGAAATTTTGATCTGCTGGGCTTGTAATTCAAAACCTCAACTTCAATCCTTATGGTCATACCCGGAGTAACAACCTTTCTAAACCTTACGTTATCTATTCCCATAAAGAGGACCGCATAATCAGGCCCGTGATCGTCATGATCATACAGTCCGAACGCGCCCACCTGCGCCATTGTTTCAACCATCAGCACTCCCGGCATAACAGGATTACCCGGGAAATGCCCCCTGAAATAAAATTCGTCCCCCGTAATCTTTTTATATGAAATAATTTTTCTTCCCTTTTTTACGTCCGGCTCGGCATCTACCACCTCGTCTACGGAATCAATAAGCAGAAAAGGCTCCCTGTGAGGAAGTATGGATTTTATTCTCTCCAGATCAAAATTCCTGCCGGCCCTAACCGTTTCTCTTGCCATTATCAATCTCCTTTTCAAGTTTTTTTATTCTCCGGTAAAGTTCGGGCAACTTACCTATAAGCGTCTGAATTTTAAGCTCCTCTGCCAACGGTCTTGCGGGATATCCCTTTACCTCGCTGCCCGCAGGCAGGTCCTTGGTTACACTGGTCCTTGCCGTCACCACGCAGTTACTGTTAATTGTAAGATGCCCCTTGGTACCGGAATTAGCCGCCATAATCACCTTGTCACCCAGCGTCGTAGTTCCGCTAAGTCCGACCATGCCGCACAAGATACAGCCTGATCCGGTTCTGCAATTATGGGCAACCTGTACAAGATTGTCAATTTTTGTTCCTCTTCCGATAACAGTGCTGCCCAGGGTTCCGCGATCTATGCTTGTATTGGATCCTATTTCGACATCATCTTCTATAACGGTAGAGCCAAGATGCGGGACCTTTAGCAGTTCACCGCCATATTCCACAAAACCGAAACCGTCGGAACCGATAACGGAGCCGCTGCCTATAATCACTTTATTACCGATAAATGATTTGGGATATATCGTAACGTTCGGATAAATAAGCGAGTTACTTCCTATCCTTGAATCTCCCATAATAACGGTACCCGGAAATATAATGGTGTTGCTTCCTATGCCGACCCCGCGGCCTATGAACACGCCCGGATAAATTACGGCATCGGAGGCCACATCAGCCTCTTCACTGATCATTGAGCCGGGAGTTTCGTCCACGTGGCCCGTAATATGTATACCGGGGTCCAGCTTGTACAAAACCCTTATAAAAGCCGCATACGCGGATCTCACGACAAAACAGGCCCTGCCTTTTTTTGCGGACGAAAGGTACTGCCTGATATGGGTATCGCTGCAAAGCCCCTCCTCCAGCAACAAAACAGAGGCGTTTGTTGAACCGAGATGCTCCAGGTACGAAGGTTCGGAAATAAAACTGATGTAATTTTTTTTATCGCTAACGACCTGATCGGCACAAATTACCTCGGCATCCGGGTCCCCTGAAGGCTCCAGAGAAAGTAATTTACCGATTTCCGAGGCCCTGATCATTTATGGATATCGTTATACTTTTTAATAATATCGTTTGTAATATCGTTGGCATCCTTGGCGTACAAAACACCGCCCTGGTTCTTCTCAAATACAAAATCAACCGACTGCGCCTTTGCGACATCGGAAATCACGGCCCTCATCTTGTCGACAAGAGGTTTTGTAAGGTCCATCTGCCTTTTCTGCATGGCCATCTGGGACTGTTGCAGCAATTCCCTGTACTCCATCATTTTTTTCTGGATATTCTGCTGTTCCTTCACCTTTTTTTCCTCACTCATAACGAGCTGCTTCTTCTCATACTCATCGCTCATTTTTTTTATTTCACTTTCCCGAGCCTGAAGCACGCCCTGCTTTTCCTTGAATTCCTTTTCAAGCTTTTCCTTCACTCTCTCGCCTTCCTTGACGGATTCCATGGCCATCTGCAAATCCACGTAAGCAAATTTCTGCGCCTTGTCCACCGCAGCGTTAAGACCTAAAGAAAAAACAGTAACAATTGCAATTGTAAGGTACTTAATCATATATTCCTCCTATAAAAATTATTTATAACCAAACCTAAAATGACGGACCCATTGTAAACTGGAACACCGACGGATTCTCATTCGGTTTTCTGGCAATGGGCACACCCCATTCAAACCTGAGCGGGCCAATCGGGGAATGCCACCTGAAACCAAGTCCCCAGTTCGCACGTAACGGGATGTCCGTGGTAAAGGTGGAATCTATACTGTTAAACGCGTTTCCCATGTCAAAAAATACGACTCCCCTTATCCCCGCTTCTGCCAATATTGAAAATTCAAGTTCAGCCGTCCAAAGTATCTCATTCAGACCTCCTATGGGCCTGTCAACTCCTTCATTATCCTTAACCGTCGGCCCCATGCTGTACATATAGAAACCTCTCAGGCTGTTGATACCCCCCATGAGGAACCGCTCGTTTACGGGAAGCCTTTCTCCTCCGTAAGCGCCTATATTACCATACAAAAATCTTGCCCTTGCAACCGTTTTCCAGAACAGCGGTGTATAATACCTGCCGTCCAGGATGGTCTTGACAAAATGCCTGTCACCTCCCAGTCCGGCAAGTTCAACGGACAATGCCTGGTAATGCCCGTTGGTAGGATCTAGCCTGTTGTTTCTCTTGTCCCTTTCAATTGTATATATAACAGAGCTTGAAATACCGTTATCCGCTTCCTCGTCAAAAATATTATCAAGGGCTTCGATCCACTGCGTGGTAACATCTTCCAGCTTGTATGTAAAATACATCTTCACGAAATCCGTAATGGGATATCCGAACCGCGTATCAAACCCCACCCTCAGGGTGCTGTAGCCGTCCATATCCATTCTTTCGCGGAATACGCTTAGCCCCCACGCCCAGTTGGAATCCAGGAAATACGGGTCAAAAAAGCTCAGCCTGTATATTGTGGCCACCTTGCTCAAACTCGCCATAACCGTAACAACCTGTCCGTAACCCAGAAAGTTGTTTTCCTGCACCTGTATCTGCGTAAGAAACCCTTCATAGGTGCTGTATCCGGCTGTGATCATGAATTGCCCGGTTGAGGTCCTTTCCTTGACCTTTACGTCAATATTTACAATGTCCGGTTTTGAACCGTCGGCTGTTTTAGGAACGTACTGATGAAAGGTCACGTCGTCAAAAAATCCAAGCGCCATGATCTTCTGTTTTGAAAGCTCCTTCCTTGAATAATTATAAAGCTCACCCTCGTGAATTCTCATTTCCCTGCGGATCACCTTATCCCTTGTCTTGTTGTTTCCTGTAATAATAAACTCGCCGAAATAGACCTTTCTTCCCTTATCTATTTCAAACACGACATCAATGATCTTTTTCTCGTCGTCATAGGTGGGAAGGGGCACCACGTTCGTGAAGGCATAGCCCTTGTCGCCGTACAGGTTCTGATAGCTGATGATCTGATCTTTTATGTTCATGGAGTTATATACTTCGCCTTCCTTTATTATCAGTTTTTCCCTGAGTTCCTCTTCGGAAAATAAAAGATCGTCAGCCTTGAAATTAACTTTGCCGAAATAATACTTGTCTCCCTCTGTTATGCTGTACGTAAGATAAATCCATTTTTTGTCGGGAGTAACATGGGTAATTGGACCTTTAACCTGGACAAGGGGATATCCCTTGGTCGTATAATAAAAAGCAAGCCTTTCCCTGTCTATATCGACAATACTTTCCCTGTAATTACCGGAACCCGACATCCAGCTGAAAGGACCGTTTTCCTGTGACTGTATTATTCCCTTAAGCTCGCTGTCAGGTATGTTCTTGTTACCCAGAAGGGTAATCTTTTTCACCCTGATCTTGGAATTCTCTGAAATCTTGAATACAAGCTCCAGGTATTTCTCGTCACTCTCCACTTCCTCGTCTTTAGGGGCATCCCTCAGTTCATCCTTGATCGTCGCAAGGTAAAAGCCTTTTTCTTCATAGAAGTGAAGCAGCTTTGCCTTTGCCTTTTTTATCTCGGAAATATTAAGAACGGTATAAGGCTTGATATCAAGTTCCTTTTCAAGGTCATCCTTGTCAACCTCGGAATTTCCCTCAAAAACTATAGAGCTTACAATGGGTTTTTCCTTTACCTCGTATATAAGGTTTATTCCCGAGTCCGTCCTGTCCTTGTATACCTTGATATCATCAAAATAACCGAGTTTGAAAATGCTGCCGATCTCCTCCCTGACCAGTTCCGGCCTGAGGGTTTCGCCTTTTCTATGCACAATCTTCGCCCTGATCGCATCCGAGGAAACCTTTTTATTACCCTTAACGGTAATACGGGATATCAATGGAGCCTGCGCGTATCCTATATTTAAAATTATGCTTAGTATCAGTATCCACATAAATTACTGCATTTATTATTCCATAATGTATTATTTTTCAACTCTATTATTGCCTAGCCTGCGACTTTTAACAGTTGAGTAACCCTTTCTTTTATGTTATTAGCCCGCGTTATTTCGGTTATCATTGCAGCAGCCGCAGGCTGGTATTGTTTCAGGCTCTGAATATTATTAAGCCTGATCCCCCCCATAAAAGTATAGGGAACAGAGGCAAAGGGCAGCATTTCCTCTATACCGGAAAGTCCCATCGCCTTATGATCCGGCTTGGTCCCCGTGGGAAAAACCGGGCCTATATTGACATAGTCAGCACCCGCCATCACGGCTGCCTTCAGTTCATCAGCATTATGAGTGGAAGCGCCTATAATATATTCTTCTCCGAGCACCTTTCTTGCTATGTTTACCGGTATATCGTCAAGCCCCAGATGAACACCGTCCGCGTTCAGTGCCAAGGCAATATCTATATGATCATTGATTATCAAAACCGCGCCATAAATATCGGTAAGTTTTTTCACCGAAAGCCCCAGTTCGAATAACTCCTTTTTGGACATCTTTTTTTCCCTTAGCTGAACAAGCCTGCATCCTGCTTCAAGCGCACCCGTAACGATATCAATAGTCGGTAAAACAGACAAGTCTTGTGAACTTACAAGGTATATTCCCGAATTTTTGATGATTTCCATTTTCCGGTTCTTTTCCATAACAGGAGTAAATACTGTAATAATTTCATAAAAATAACAAGTTAAAATAATATGTACTAAAAATAATAAATAAATAATAATACACGTATGAAGTTTATTAACAATCCGGAGTTAAAAAAACACATACATATTTTAAATGAAAACGAAACTTCAGAACTACAAGCCAACGCTTTTTCATCAATAGCTCAGGCTGAACTGTTGTCGATGTTAACCCTTGTTACGTACGGTTTCCTTCTCTACGCCACCGATTTTATGACCAGGGTCCCACTGCAGGCAAAATTATTTTTTGTGTTGTTTGGCGTTTACTCTTCCGTAGGCACCTATTTCTCGTTCGTTACAATAAAGAAAAAAATCGATTACAAAAAAGCAAGACGCATTGTCTATACCAGCATGATATTACACGCTGTCACGTGGGCCGTTATACTGACCGTATTTTTCATACTCTATGGCTTTTCAGTCGAAACCAGTATCGCGTTTTTCATTATTATTATCCATGCTTCCTCGGTATTAACACAACTTGAAAGCGACCTGCTTTTTAATAATATCCTTCTTATTTTATACATACCTGCGCCGTTTCTGATTTACGGCGTATTTTTCCATGATAGGCCTGAGATATCCAATATTCTTATTATAGGTTCCTTCTTATATATTTTTGCCTTTTCGTTCATCGCAAAACGAAATTACAAAAACTACTGGGAAAGGACAATAAATACCGCGGTACTTAAAAAGCAGACAGAGGAATTCAAGGAAATGCAGCAAAAACTTTCACACTCCAACAAACTGGCGTCCATAGGCCAGTTGGCAGCCGGCATATCGCACGAGGTCAACAATCCCCTGACAATTATAAACGGAAATGTAGATTTAATGCAAAAACAGCTTTTTGATCTGGGCTACCATAACGATGAAGTAAAGCATTCAATAGCAATTACAAAGGAATCCATTACCAGGATCAGCAATATACTCAGTTCCCTGAAAGAACTCTCCAGAGAGCACTATTCAAACATATTCATTAATATTAACCTCCATGACGTTATTAACAATTCGCTGCTGATGCAGGAAAAAACATTACTGGACATTTACGGCATCAAAATTGTCAAAAAATTCAACGCGATAAATTCAAACATTGCCGGTGATATGAGTAAACTGACTTATATATTCACCAACCTTATCGGCAATTCAAAAGACGCCCTGGCCAACAGGGAAAACCCGATTATCGAAATCAGTACGCACAACAAGGGAGATTACATTGTTGTTTCCATAAAGGACAACGGCTCGGGGATCAAGCAGGAGAATCTCAACAAGCTGTTTACCGCCTTTTTTACCACAAAGGAATTCGGAAAGGGCCTCGGACTGGGGCTGGCAACGGTTTATTCCTATATTGACTCCCTGGAAGGTAAAATATACGTACAGTCGGAGGAGGACAGTGGCACTGAGTTCAACATGGAATTTCCCGTCAATTATTTTTAATTTTACGGTTTACAGGGTCTTCTTTTACGTCTTCCACCTTGTATTGGATATTTTCCAGTATTGTTTCAACGCGTTCGCCGACCTGGGACTTGACAAGGGCCATCGGAAGGAAATTATACAACGCCCAGTGTACCCTGGCATAACCGGAAAAATAAACTACAAAATATGAAGCGCCGGGCAATACAAAAGAGCGGTACTCCCCTTTCATCTCCTTAACAAGCTTCGAGGACCTGCAGGCCTGAAGCGTAAGGACCGGAACAGGACTTGAATCCAGTTCATCCAGAACGCAGAGATCAAGTTTATAATTCCCTCCGAATACAACCCTAAGGTATACTTTGGTCCTGAACCTTTTCTTTGCCGGAATGTATTCCATATCATTAATATCAACAAAATAATGGCCCTTGGAGTCCGTACGCCTTATATTCATACCTTTCAGCACCCATTCTCTGTATTTCTCAAATCCCTTGAATACAGGCAGGGCCTTGTCAAAAGAAATCGGAATATGCACATAAGTCTCTATTTTGAACAACCCGTCTTTTTTATAAATAATAATGGGCGGCTCATCAAGTTTAACCTCGTCCTTCAGTAAATCCGTTGCCGCCAGTTTGACAAATATTTTTTTATCCCTGTCCGAAAGCCTGTTAAAATAATCGAAATAGCCGCTTCCCCGGCCGGGCACGAATTTTGATATTTCAGGTTCGGACAAATCAATTTCGTATACGGGTACTTCCGAATAATCCCGTTTTGAGAACGAACCCGGTATCACAATACTAAACAGTATTAATATATAGACCAAATGCATTTTATATTTTATCCTCTGTCATGATAAATAATATAGGAGAAACTTCGCTTGCTGTCCATACCCAGACAAAGGTTTTACAGTCTTAACACGGGAATTCTGCTGGCCCTTTCCACGCTTACCATAATGCTGATTGCCTTTGCGAACGCTATCAACTTTACAAGCTATCCCTTTGCGGGTTTTTTCTTTCAGCCCAACCTGTATGTTTCATTCACTGAAAGGGCGGGGTGGAAGGGAATGGAGCAGGATATTCAGCCCCTGGACAGGCTTACGGCAATAAACGGCGTTAAGCTGGATAACGGCTCACAGGCTCTTAAAATGATACAAAACACGCAGCCCGGAAGCCTTGTCAAATTCACACTGGCATCCAAAAACGGTATAAAAAACATTGAGCTGAAGCTTTCAAAATTCACTACCAAGGACTTCGCCGTAACGTTCCTGATGCCGTTTTTGATAGGACTTTTCTTTTTCATAACGGGCTTTGTTGTTTTCCTGCTGAACCCTCTTAAAAAAATAGCATTTATTCATTTCCTGTCGTCACTGTTCGTGGCCCTGTTTTATTCCACTGTTCTGGACTCCAATACCACGTACTGGTTTTACAGGTTGTTTGCGCTCTATCCCTTCTTCGGCGCGACCTCTGTCCACCTTATACTGTGCATAACTTCTTCGAATTTTCTGAGAAAATACCCGTTCACCGAAATAATACCATACCTGATAGCCGGTATTATCGTGTACCTTCAGCAGTACTACCTGTACTCGGAGTATTCCGCTTTCCTGATATACGTAATATCTCCCATCTTCCTGGTGGGCTGTACTATCATGAATTTTTCGTACCTTCTGCTTCACTATATAACCACCAAGGACGTTGATACAAGGAGACGCACAAGGTTCTATATTATCGCCCTGTTCTTCGGCACCATAATTCCCACCCTCTGGGCCGTCACGTTCGCAATAGGCAAACCCATACTCAGTCTTGATCTCGGTATAGCGTTATCGGTTTTCTACCCCATATTCACCGGCTACGCCATAACAAGGGAGGACCTGTTCAACCTTGAAAGCATAGTAAGGACCACGCTGGAGTATATTGTATTTACCGGCATTGTAATAGGCGCGTACTTCATAATAGCGGGTATAACCTCCATTGCCCTGCAGGGGCTCATTGAAAACAATCCCATAATAAACACAAGCATCACTATTGTTATACTGATCCTGCTGTCCCCCCTGAGAAATCGCATACAGACCTTTATAGATAAAACCTTTTATCCGGAGCGCTTTGATATCAGGGATAAATTAAGCGAAGTAACGGTCAACCTGGCGTACGTCAGGGACAGAAAAACCCTAGGCTCAGTCCTGGGCAAAAAAATAGCGAATATCATTTCCGTAAAGGACGCAGGCCTCATTTATCCGTCAAGCGACGGCAAGGTTTCCTTTTATTCATCCCCGAAAAAATTTGCCCAGCTCGATCTCAGCAAACACACCATAAAAAGGCTTTTTACAAACACGGGCAAGATAGAATATTTCAGCGACATTGTTAATGAATTCCCTCCCAGGGCCAGAAAAAAAGAGATGACCGAGCTTAAAAAGATCGATCCCTTTTACCTGATGCCCATAGGGCAGGAGAATACGCGCGGGATACTTGTAATAAGGGACAAGCACTACCTTGATTCAAGGTTTATTCACGACGATTTCCATTTTCTTAAATCCATTTATCCGCAGATTGAAATAGCACTCGTAAACGCCGAGCTTCATGAGCAAAAAGCCGATAAGGAGAGACTGGCCGCCATAGGGGAAGTTTCAAGCGTGATAATTCACGAAATCAAGAACCCCCTCGGTATTATAAAGATAAGCAGCGCAGCCCTTAAGAAAAGGATCAACAATGATGCGAAGGCCATGGAAGTAATAGGATTTATAGAAGAAGAAGTAAGCAGGATGAACGACACCATTACCAATTTCCTTGATTTTGCCAAACCCAAAATCCCCAGGAAAAGAACCTTCAGCATTACCGAGCTTGTCGCTTACCTTGAAAACCTGGCGATCAACCTTAAAAGGGAGAATTATATACTTACTACAAGCATTGAGGGTGAACAGGACTCAATCATGACCGATCCCGGCCATGTGAAACAGATACTGCTGAACCTTGTCCTGAACGCAAAGGAATCAATGCCTGAAGGCGGAAATATATCCGTCTCAATAACAGGAAAAAACAGCGAAATGGAAATAGTCGTCAGGGACAGCGGCAAGGGTATTGAAAAAAATGTCGGGCAAAAGCTGTTTGATCCTTTCTTTACAACCAAGGAGCACGGGACAGGACTCGGCCTTAGCGCTTCAAGGCAGCTTGCCAGAAGCAACGGCGGGGATATAATATGGAAAAACAACGATGAAGGAACAGGAGCAAGCTTTATCGTAACTATAGGGAGTGAAACATACGATGCATAACATTTTAATCGTGGATGATGAAAGGCACATGTGCAGATCCCTCGAAATACTTCTTGAAAGCGAAAAGGACATCAAAACCTTGTCAGCGTCAACCGCCGGGGAAGCGCTTTGCATAATCGAACAAAATGAAACCGACCTTGTGATCACTGACCTTACCATGCCGGGAAAAATGAACGGCATGGACCTTTTAAGGTCCGTAAAGGAAAAATACCCCCATATCCAGGTTATCATGATGACAGCCTATTCCACCGTGCAGTCAGCGATTGAAGCCATAAAAATAGGGGCTTACGACTACCTCGTAAAACCGTTCAGCGATGACGACTTCCTGCTGGCCGTCAACAAGGCAATAGAAGTATCACGGCTGATCAACGAGAACTGGGAACTCAGACAGCGACTGGCGGATATGGAAACCAGGGGCAATACGTACATCGCGAAAAGTACCGCTATGAAGCAGATAAATTTTGTTATTGAAAGGGCCGCCAACACCCAGTCAAATATACTGATCACAGGAGAAAGCGGGACCGGCAAGGAGGTGCTTGCCAGGCTCATACATAACACCAGCCAGAGCAGCAGTAACAGGTTTATAGCCATTAATTGCGCGTCGATCCCGGAAACGCTCCTGGAGAGTGAACTCTTCGGGCATGAAAAAGGGGCTTTCAGCGGCGCCGTAATCAGAAAAAAGGGGAAATTTGAACTTGCTCCGGGAGGCGTTATCTTTCTGGACGAAATAGCGGAAATGCCGCTGTCCCTTCAGGCCAAGCTCCTCAGGGTCATAGAGGACAAGTCATTCGAGAGGCTGGGAGGCGTTGAACAGATCAGATTTTCATCAAGAATAATAGCAGCCACCAACAAGAACCTGAAAAACCTTGTTGATGAAGGCAAATTCAGAGACGATCTATACTACAGGCTCAATGTCGTGCACATAGAAATACCGCCGCTCAGAAAACGCCGTGAGGATATCTCCGAATTAATAGAGCTTTTCATGGAAACAAAATCCCGCGAACTCGGGCTGAAATCCAAAAGCCTGAGCAGGGAGGCGGTGGAGATGCTGAGCGGCTATGACTATCCCGGAAATATCAGGGAATTGGGAAACATAATAGAAAGCGCGCTTATAGTATCAAGGGGCAATACCATACGGGCTTCAGACCTCCCGCTGCTCAAGCAGGAAATCGATTCGGAAAAAATAATGCACGGGACCAGTATAGACATCAAGGGCGGTTTCGCCAAGCTCGAGGAGATGAAAGCCAGGCTTGAAGAACAAATCATAAAGGAAGCATTAAAACTGTATGGCAATCTTTCAAACAGCGAGCTTGCGGAGCTCCTGGGCACCACGCGCAGAGTGCTTGAGGCAAGGATGAAGCAATACAGGATCGCGAAATCCGAGTAATTATTCCTTGAGGTTCAGAAGCCTTTCCCAGGCGGGAATATACATGGGGTCCACTGACAAGACTTTTTTCCAGAGCAGGAGAGCCTCGGTATTTTTATTGTACTTTAATAATATATCACCCTGCAGGGTCTGCGCGTAAAGGCACTTCCTTTCATCGCCCGTCTGGGCCTTGACAAAATGGTTAAAGGCCTGGTTCCAGTCACCCGCGTCATAGGCAAGCCTTCCGGCATAAAGATGGGCAATGCCGTTTGAATAATCCAGTTTAAGCGCCATTGATAAATTAGACCGCGCATCCACGTATTTATCCTGATGGAACGCAATCATTCCCAGTAACGAGTATGTAAAGGCATTTTTATTTTTCCTGGCATACCTGCTTAGGTTTTCATAGGCTGTTTCGGCATCTCCTTTTACAAAATAGAGCATATACAATACCTGCTTTATTAAAGCCTTTTTACCGTTATCAAGCTTTTCAAGTATTTGCGAAACATACCTGATGCTTTCGTCTTCGGGTATCTCCAGGCGCAAAAGATACAAAGGAACAAAAACCTTGCTTGAATAAAAGGGATCAATATTGATCAGGCCTGAAAGAAGTCTATAGGCGGTATCCGGATCCGAATCCTTAAACGCGCAATATGACGCCAGTATTATACTCTCCCTGTGGTTAGGATTGTATCTTATGGATTCATTCAGTGCATGAAAAGCTTCCCTGTACCTTGCCTGCTTCAGCAGCGAATAGCCTTCATGAAGCTTTGCACTGTAGAACAGGGGCTTCAATTCCGCCGCCTTTTTAAAGTAATTGACGGCTTCCCTGAACTTTCCCTCCATGAAAAGTATTACGGCAATATTGTAGTAAGGAGCGGCATTGGTAGATTTTATGGCAAGGGCCTGGTTAAAATAATCCATCGCGTTGTCATAATTTTTCCGGGATGAATTCAGAATACCCAGAAGTATCCTGATATCAGCCTGATCTTCCTGTACCTGGATTTTACCCTGTACCGAATCACTGTAAAGCGTTAGAAGCACTTCTTCGGCGGCCTTCTCCTCGGACAGTACCTGTAGTTGTATTGCC
>JAFGOL010000069.1 GCA_016926495.1 Oligoflexia bacterium | reverse complement strand
TCATAAAAACTTTTTATGTCAGGATCAAAAAGTATCCTGTTGTCGTCACTGATAAAACCGAACTGATTCTTCATGGGATTGTCATACAGGCATGTTCCGAGGTTTTTAACGTCAAACATAAAGAGAAGCTCCTTTGCAAAGCCAGGCTTAGGATATTTTAATAAATTCAACTTTACTTGAATCTGCTATCTTTTCTGCAAGAGGATCATTGTAATCTTCAATGTAATATACGCGGCTGATGCCTGAGTTGATAATCATTTTTGTACAGATCACGCAGGGTTTGGTTGAACAATAAAGTTCAGCCCCGGTAATATTCACGCCGAACCTTGCAGCCTGGATTATCGCGTTCTGTTCGGCATGCAATCCCCTGCAAAGCTCGTGCTTTTCTCCCGACGGTACATGGTTCTGTTCCCTTATGCACCCTGTTTCTCTGCAATGGGGAACACCACGGGGCGGGCCGTTGTAGCCCGTTGAAACAACCATGTTGTCCTTCACGATCACTGCGCCGACTTTTCTGCGCAGGCAGGTTGCTCTCTGGCTTGCAAGTGAAGCGAATTCAAAAAAATACTTTTTCCAGTCAGGTCTTTGCAACCGTTACCCCCAGACAATTTTGCCGAAATGAAACCTTGATGAAAGATCCACATGATCAGCCATAACCCGGACAGTATATCCGAACTCACCTGCTTCATAGCAGTTTATGGTGCCTTTAAATTTATAAGGCCCGCTGCCTTCCGAATGTTTCATTACCATTTCCTTGCCGTCAATGATGTTTCCCTTAAAATCTATGTTACCGTAATAAATGGAAACGCAGACGTCATCAGGTCCAAGGCCACCCAAATCCAGGCTCGCGGATATTTCAAGTTTTCCGCCTCTTTTTATTTCCCTGAAATCAGGACTGTCCACGGAAAGAATTTTTACATCCTTCCATTGTGACACAACTTTTTTTCTCCATTTGGCCAGGGTCTTGGATTTTTTGAAATCATCCTCGTAAAGCTTCTGGGAAAATTCCAGCGCTGGTACATAAGATGTTGTCGTATATTCCTGTACCATCCTGTTCGTGTTGTATACCGGACAATTGCTCATCATGCTTTTTTTCATAACATCCACCCAGCCCTTGGGCAGATCGTCTGTCCCTCTTTTGTAAAAAAGGGGAACTATTTCATCCTCCATTATCTGGTAAAGCGCCTTGCTTTCAACCGAATCCTGATACTCGTGATCGTCAAGGTAGTCTTCTCCGGCGCCTATGGCCCATCCGTTTTCCCAGTTGTATGCTTCATCCCACCATCCGTCCATAATGCTGACATTTATTCCGCCGTTGAAACAAACTTTCATGCCGCTGGTGCCGCTTGCTTCGAGCGGTCTGCGGGGATTGTTAAGCCAGATATCAACGCCCTGAACAAGATGACGCGCGATTACCATGTCGTAATCTTCAAGAAATACTATGTGCCTTCTCAGTTCCGGCTTTCTTGCTATCCTGTAGATTTCCCTGATAAACGCCTTTCCTGAATCGTCCCTGGGATGTGCTTTGCCTGCAAAGATGATCTGTACCGGCCGTTTTTTGTTTGTGAGTATCCTTGTAAGCCTGTCGGGTTCGCGCAGCAATAATGTCGCTCTTTTGTATGTCGCGAACCTTCGCGCGAATCCTATCGTAAGTGCGTCGGGATCAAGTACCTCATTTGCGACTTCAAGCTCCGCTCCGCGGACTCCCCTTCTTTCAAGCTGCATTCTTAAGCGGCTTCTTACAAAAGCCACGAGGCGCTCCCTTCTTCTTTCGTGCGTATGCCATAATTCGGTTGCGGGAATATCCTCGATCCTGCTCCATATTGTATGATCCCATGGATCGTCGATCCATCTCGGCCCGAGGTACCTGTCAAACAGGCCCGCCATGTCATGCGATATCCATGTCCTTGCATGTACGCCGTTCGTAATTGATCTTATCGGAACTTCCGAAACTTCGTGATCATTCCACATCCAGTGCCACATGTTTCTGGACACACGTCCGTGCAGTTTGCTTACCCCGTTATTATATGATGCAAGGTTTAAAGCCAAAACGGTCATACAGAAATTTGTTCCCCTTTCCGGGTGGTCGTGGTCAAGAGGTTCTTCTCCCAGTTTGAGAAGTTCATCAATGGTAAGTCCCAATCTTGTTACGTAATTTGTATTGGTAAAATATCTTGTTATGAGATCATTCGGAAACCTGTCATTACCGGCAGGGACCGGTGTATGGGTTGTAAATATATTTGACGCCATTACAAGTTCCCGCGCCTCGTCAAATTTAAGCTTATGCTCTTCCATAAGGAACCTGATCCTTTCAAGGGCAAGGAACGCGCTGTGACCTTCGTTCATGTGCGTAACGCAGGGTATCTTGTTAATTTTGTAGAGAGCCCTGATGCCTCCAATGCCCAGCAGTATTTCCTGCTTGATCCTCATTTCATTATCGCCGCCGTACAGTCTTGACGTTATTTCCCTGTAATGTTCGGGATTATCCGGGATATTGGCGTCAAGAAGATAAATCGCGGCTCTTCCGACATTTATCTTCCAGACCTGCGCGTAGAGGGGGCCGTTCAGCATGTTGACGGATATTTTTACGGGTTCGCCTTTTTCATCGGTTACCATTTTTATCGGCATCATGAAAAATTCATTCTGAGGATAAGTTTCCTGCTGCCATCCGTCGGGATTAAGATACTGCCTGAAATAACCTTCCCTGTACAGCAAGCCCACTCCGCATAAAGGCAGTCCCAGATCACTGGTGCTTTTCATGTGATCCCCGGCCAGCATGCCAAGTCCTCCCGAATAAATCGGAATGGTTTCCGAAAGTCCGAATTCAGCGGAAAAATAAGCGAACACTTTTTCTTTATACTGAGGATAATTTGAATCAAACCATGAGCGGCTCGACAAATATTCCTTGTACCTGCTGTAAACTCTGTCCATATGATTGAGAAATGATTCATCCTTGCTTAAATCTTCAAGACGCTCCTGCGACACTCTGCACAAAACTCTGATAGGATTATTGGATTCCTGCTCCCAAAGTTCCCGATCAATTCTCAGAAGCAGCGCGGAAGCATCGTGAGTCCACACCCAGAATAAATTATTCGCGATTTCTATCAGAGGTAACAGCCTCGTTGGAATGTTCGGCACGACATCGAACTTCCTGATCGTTTTATTCATAACTCCTCCAAATCCGTTTTGTGGAAGTAATTCTTAATTACGGAATTCCAAAATTGAGGTGGATACATTCTAACAAAACATTGTCACTTTTCTACAGAAAAAATTAATTTTTTTCTTTAACTTTATCATTATTAATGTAGAATAGTAGTGTATTGAATTTCTTTTTGAGGGGGAAACTAAAATGGTATGTGCTAAAAAACGCGTTGCTAAGAAAGCGACCAAGAAGAAAGCAGCGAAGAAAAAAGTAAAAAAAGCTGCAAAAAAGAAAGTAGCTAAGAAGAAAAAAACTGTTAAAAAGAAAAAGAAAGCTGCTAAAAAGAAAAAGTAAAGTTTTAAAGCACGATTTGCTTGAAACAGGGTTTATTTTTAAAATAAACCCTGTTTTTTTTATATTCATGCCAGGTTTTCAACAAGATCCGAGAGTACTCCTGTAATGGTTTCCATTTCGTTTATTATTACGTATTCATCCGTTGTGTGTTCGTTTCTGTATCCGGCGCCAAGTATTATGGTTGGT
>JAFGOL010000068.1 GCA_016926495.1 Oligoflexia bacterium | reverse complement strand
TATATCAAGACTGTTTCCCTGCGCGCTTAAGCCTGTAACTCCTGTTATCATCGAACCCAGAATACCCATAATTTAACTCCTCCATAAGTTATTTTTATGTGGAGCTCCCTCAGAGAGGACCAGCTCCTTTGCCACGATCTATCCTAAAACCGTGGTATCAATGTTTGTAAAAACCTGCTCCTTCATTGAATTCAAATCCAATGCCGTCACAACGGTTTTTGTTCTTGCGTCAACTATAAAACCCGTCCTGTCCATCAGGACAAGCGTGTCCTTACCGCCCTTGGAAACCGCTTTTTCCACGGCGTTTGATAACCTTTGCACGTCATTATTGCCCAACATTATGTTCCTGCTGTTCAGCCTGTGAAGCGCGTGGGATGAAAATTTAAGTTCGTTGGCCCCTACGGCTTCCTGCAAAAAATCTTCAAACGGTTTCGAACCTGTCTTATCGGGCCTTACGGCTCCGTTCAGACGATCTACAGAAGCATTTCCGGCGGTAGTAGACGATACGTTAGGTATAAAAACCTTGTCTATCATTACATTACTCCTGTATTTTTGTTTTCATTGCCAATGTCGTTTGAAACACCTTCAACATTGACGGACGATTTTTGCTCTGTGTCTTTGTAAGCTTTTACCGCGTCACTGATGTTTTTAATGTCATTCAGCTTGATTTTATTTCCGTTTTCAAGAACAAGAGAGACATCGTTATTGGAATAATCAACAGATACAACCTTACCGTTAACACCCCTTTCAACCTTCACGTCGGCGCCGTGCACGTCGGTGGCCGCAACTTCAAACCTGTATTTTCCGTCGTCAAGCAGCCTTCCGTCGCTTCCCCTGCCGTCCCATTTCGCGCTGTTGAGTCCCGCGTCCACATCGTTCATCTTGATTGTCCTTACGACATTGTCCGTGCTATCCAGTACCTTAACTTCAACACTACCCGCAGATTCCGGAAGATTGAATGAAATATCGTGCGTCTTGCCCTTTTCGTGATCAAGGTCCTTTGATTCCGCCACAACGCTTTTGCCGATTAAACTTGCGGAATACATCTTCATTACTGGCTCGTTGGAGCTTGTAACTTTTGTCAGGTTCTTGTTCATTGTCTCAAGCTGCTCAAGCTGGCTGAACTGGGCGAGTTGCGCACCGAATTCCTGGTTGCTTTTTGGTTCAAGAGGATCCTGGTTCTGAAGCTCGGCTACCAAAAGCGTCATAAAGTCTTCCTTGTTAAGTTCGTCGTTGTTTTTTACCTTTGTACTGGTCGGCTCACCTGTGGCCGTTCCTGTCGCAAGCTTGTTAAGGGCTGATCCGACGCTTTCATTCTTGTCGTTTTTTGCCGCAGTGGGGTCAGACATTCGAGTGACAAGATCTTCTGATTTTGAGAATGTTCCGGCTTTTCCAACTGACATCATATAAGACTCTCCTTATTAGCTGTTCTCTCTTTGTTCCTTTCTGTTTCTTCCGCTCCACGCGCCGAAATCATCCCTGGGATTCCTTTGATACGCATGAGCTTCTTCCCTGAAACCGTTAAAATCGGAATTGCTGCTTCCGCCTGCAACGCTTACCTGTACCTTATCCGCAATCAACCCTGCCCCGGCCATTGAAAGCCTGAGTTCAGGCATCCGGGATTCAAGCATTTGCTTTACATGGGAATTACTGCAAACAACTTCAACGTGAACATTATTTGAATGAGTATCAACAACCACCTGTATTCTACCCATGTTGGCGGGATTAAGGGTTATGTCCATTTTGCCGCCGCCGTCTTTAACCAGTATCCTTGCATCCTTGACTATGGCGTCATTAAGCAACGCTACATCGGAAGGGTCCCTGATCTCCACAAAATTAACCGGCGTGGAAACGTCGTTATATCCCGTAACTTTTTGCGCACTTCCATGCATCACATTGGCTGAAGGATACGCATCCTGTTTTAAAATGAAGTCCTCGAAACTTTCTCCCATATCGAGTTCAGGCTTGTTAACAACTGTTCGTGTAATCAGTCCCTCTTCGACATACGGGGTTACAGTCCTTGGATTTACGGGATTACTGTTTTTTGCGGCAAACCTGGTTGCGAGCATCAATTCTTCAAGTCTGTCAACACGGGAATTGCCGGGTATTTTACCCGGGGCCTTAAATTCGTTTTTGATCATCTCGCGCTCGACAACTTCCTGTACAAGTTTATACGCAGTATCAAGCTCGGCAGGTTCAACACCTATACGTTCAAACATCTCACCGAGATTGAACTTTGAAACCTGTTCAGGAGGCATTGTAGCCAGTGCGGTGAATTCCTTTTCAACGGTTTTAGGCTCAAGTTCAAATTGAATGACAAATTTATTGGCGAGGTTCTTAAGTTCCATGCCGTCTGTAATGCCTGCCCTGCCTCCCGTTAATAATGCCTGTTCAAGTCCGTCGGCGGCAAAAGGAACCAACGTGGGGCTGAATGTAAAACGGTGTTCTCCCGTCATTTCAGACAGTGTCCCGAATTGCCGTACCGGAGTTGCCTGCATTCCCTGATCAATAAAAGCTACCGGCTTAAAAAATCCTGGTACCGGGACCGGCCCGTTGCCGATAAGATTTGCGTGCGGAATTTTTGCCGCATCAGTAACAGGAAATAAAGATTCCGCCGAAAGACCCGCTTTAATCCCCGGCATTACCATTCCGGGCTGCAGACTTACGACGTCCGTTTCGGCATTACCTGCCTGCCCTGCAGACTGCGCGTTTACAGGTTGATCAAAAACCCACGGATCCTGCGCTTCAAAATCCGCAGACTCATCATCAATTTCCGTTTCATTGACTTTCAGAATAGATTCAAAATCATCCCCGTTGTAGGTGTTTCCGTCCTGATTCAGCAACGGTTCACTGGAAATAACCGAATCAGACGGAGGGGAGAGAAAAGAAACGTTTTGCAACATATATACCTCCTTAATTAATTATTTGAAGCTTTTTGTTCCAAGCCTCTATCTTTAAGCATTGCAAAATTAGTTGCAATCTTTGTTGCCCTTTCCTTTGACATCTTGTCCATGATCTGCGCTACAAGCTTTCCTTTCATCTGGTCTATAATCTTAACAACTAGATTGATATTCATGGTTTCAAACACGGAAGCCGCAACCGCGGGTTTCATGTTTGAAAAAGTAATCACCATCTTGTCTAACCTGTCCTTTTCAACCTGTATTTTCTCGCTATGTCTATCGGAAACTTCCTTTCTTATCTTGCTGATTTCAGACAATTTTTCCTCGATTACCTTTTTCTCTTCTTCAAGACGCTGTTCTTCCTTTTTAAGCAGGGCTTCCTTTCTGTCCAGTTCTTCCTGGCGCTGTTTAAGGTTATTCAGCAAATCTTTCTCGGCAAGATTAGACGGTTTTTTGTCGGAGGTTACTGTTTTAGCGTAACTTCTCTTAAAGAAAACACCGGCAAAATTCGTGTCATCGAGCATTGTAGTGGCAAACATCAGTGAAACGGTAACAGCTACGAAAATAAAAAGCCTTACAAGAAGTCTTTTAAGCTCTCTTTTTCTTTGCGAATCCTGTTGATGTAATGTCGTCAAAAACCTTGATTTCCTGCCTGCGGCATTCTTTCTTATAGTCTCGTAAGCGCTTATCCCTGATTTTCTCAAATACCTTTCTTTGCTGGATTGCATGAACTAACCTCTCCTGCTGATCTGAAACCGCTTTCTCCCTGAAAGATATAAGCTGCTTTTGTTCCCTGCAACGCGCCCTTGAATCGCAG
Source organism: Oligoflexia bacterium (assembly GCA_016926495.1). Lineage (GTDB taxonomy): Bacteria > Bdellovibrionota > JAFGOL01 > JAFGOL01 > JAFGOL01 > JAFGOL01. The sequence continues at coordinate 7,888 of JAFGOL010000068.1, read as the reverse complement.
ACATAATCAGTACAGGATTTGAGAAAATCGATTTGATCATTGCCTATTCCTTTTTTTCTTTCCTCATAGGCATTGACTATCTCCCGGTTAAGCATGGTTAGTTCATCCTCGGCGTCAGACAAATCCTTGACGGCCTTTCCGTAACTCTTTTTCTCTTTGTCTTCAAGTATAAGTTTGTAATTCAGGACAGACTCAAGATTGAATTTAAATTTTTTCATTTACTAGCCTTTAAGGATCCTTCTCATATTCATAAGGGTATTTTCAATACTTGCTTTTTCTTCTATATCCTGACGCAGGAACCTGTTGATGTCATCAATCCTGCTTATGGCAAGATCAATCACGGGGTTGCTTCCCCTGGCGTACGCGCCTACATTTATCAGGTCTTCAGCCTCTTTATATACGGCCAGCAGTTCTCTAAGCCGGTTGGCAAGGTTCATGTGTTCCTTAGACACAACCCCGTTCATGCATCTGCTGGTACTTGCCAGTATATCCACCGCTGGATAGTGATTTCTCTGCGAAAGTGTTCTTGAAAGCACGACATGCCCGTCAACGACGGAACGGACGGCATCACCTATAGGATCGTCAAGGTCATCGCCTTCCACGAGCACCGTAAAAATTCCGGTAATACTTCCGGCAGATTTTTTTGTTCCAGCCCTTTCCATCAATTTCGGGAGAGATGAAAATACCGACGGAGTATAACCCTTCGTTGCCGGAGGCTCACCTATTGTCAGGCCTATCTCTCTCTGTGCCATCGCGAACCTTGTAATTGAATCCATGAGAAAAAGCACATTCTTGCCCTGATCCCTGAAATATTCGGCAATACTCATGGCGTAGTAAGCACCCCTTATTCTGAGCAAGGGTGACCTGTCTGACGTCGATACTACCACGACGGATTTTGCCAGACCCTCTTCGCCAAGATCATTCTCAAGAAATTCCATTACCTCCCTGCCTCTTTCACCTATAAGGGCGATAACGTTTACATCTGCATTCGAACTCCTTGCCATCATCCCCATTAAAACACTCTTTCCCACTCCGGAGCCTGCCATAATTCCTATTCGCTGCCCCTGTCCCAACGTCATGGCCGCGTTAATTGATCTTATACCGAGGTCCAAAGGCTCACGTATGAGAGTACGTTCCACGGGATTAATGGACTGCCTGTAGAGCGGAATATCCGTCTTTCCCTCAAGCTCTCCGTTTCCGTCCAGTACGGCCCCGGCGCCGTCGATAATCCTGCCCAGAAAACTCTGGTCAACCTTAACCCTCGGGCTCCTTTGAAACATCTGTATCCTGGAACCTATACCTATGCCTTCCATATCCTCAAGCGCCATCAGCAGTACTCTCTTATCCCTGAACCCAACCACTTCGGCCAGCATTTCCCTGTAACCATCCGACGATTGTATCCTGCAAATAGAACCGACCTGCACCCCGGGTATGTACCCCTCGATGAGCAACCCCACGACCTGTAAAACCTTGCCTGTTTCCTTGTACAGCCTTGCCCTGGCTATGGAATCCTCGTATTTCATTACGTTGATTAAAGGTACATCGAGTCTGTCCTGCATCTCTTTTACCTGCTTTCCTTTGTTCCCTTGTCCGTTTCAGGATCAAAATTCATGGTATCAGCCATTGAGGCGAGCCTGATAGGAAGGTTAGCGTTAATCTCGCCGAAATTGGTTTCAACAATACAACCGCCGTTGGACACGTTCTCATCGGGTTCCAACTGTATATTTTTGATTTTACCGAATGTGGACAATATTTCCTTTTTAATATCGTCAACAGCCCTGTAATCCCTCGGGCTCAGCTTGATCCTTATTTCCTCTTCGGTCCCGGAATATTCTATTACCTTTTTAATAGTGTTTTTCACCAACGCCGGATCCGCTTCTATTTCCTTGTTTATTATAACTTCAGCGACAAGATATACCAGTTTGGTAAGCATATTCTCGTTTGACTCAAACATTTTAAGCCTGAGCTTAAGAAGGTCTTCGCATATATTCCCGAAATTCTGTATGATCTGTTCAAGCTCCGTCTTTTTCTCCTCAAAACCCCTGCTTGTGCCCTCGGCAAGACCTTTCCCGTAAGCTTCGGCATGGGCTTTTTCCCTGATGGCGGATACCTGTTTGGCGACCTCGGCGTTCACCTTGGCGTCAAAGGCCTTTTTCTCTTCCTCCTCCACCTGCATCTGCTCCAATACGATATCATCCAGCTTGAACGACTTGTCCCTCAACGTCAGGTTTTGCATAAATGAAGACTTTATTTTTGAATAGGAAGACAGTTTTTCTCCGACTACGATCTTCGGCGGTATAAATTCCTTAATGTCGTTTTTTTCTTCCTGTAAGGAATCCTTTTCGCTAAATAAACGCATCAGACATTATCAGACAAGCGTATCCTCGTCTCCTCCCCTTGAAATAATTATCTTACCTTCATCTTCAAGCCTTCTGGCTATATTGACTATTTCCTGCTGCGCGACCTCTACGTCGCTAAGCCTGACAGGCCCCATGGCTTCGAGATCTTCCCTTACAAGCAATGCCGCCCTGCTCGACATATTCTTAAATATCTTTTCCTTAACATCTTCACTTGCCGTCTTGAGGGCAAGTATAAGTTTTTCGTTGGGAACTTCCTTAAGAATGGACTGAATACCTTTGTCGTCAACCTTGACAAGATCTTCAAATACAAACATAAGCTTCCTGATCTCTTCTGCAAGGGCCGGGTCCTTTTCTTCAATTCTCATCATGATCGACTGTTCGGTGTTCTTGTCCATTATATTAAACATCTCAGCGATAGGTTCAACTCCGCCCAGTGCCTGCTGATCAAGCGTACCCATCGAACTGAGTTCGGACTTTAAAACCCTGTCAACTTCTTCCAGAAGTTCGGGAGAAATATAATCTATCTTCGCGACTCTCATAACAACTTCACCCTGAACGGTTTCCGGAAGCCTTTTGATTACTTCGCATTTTTTCTCAGGATCAAGATGCGCTACAATAAGCGCTATTGTTTGCGGGTGTTCGTTAACAAGAAACGTGGCAAGGGTCCTGGCGTCGACCATTTCAAGCGCCTCAAGCGCTTTACCTTTTTTGCCTATCATGTTGAGATGGCCGAGTATCTGTTTCGCCCTGTCTTCGCCAAGGGCCTTTACGAGACGCTTTCTGGACTTATCGTCAAAACCGAAAAGGTATTCCTTGTCTTCCGAAATTATCTCGTAAAATTCGGCAAGTATCCTGGTTGTCACGCCGACCGGAACTTTCTTTATCTTTCCCATCGCGTTGACAATTCTTCGCACGTCATTGTCTCCCAGGTTATGAAACAGGGCGGTGGACGCTTCGTCTCCGAGGGTATTCAGCAGTATGGCCGCCTTTGTATATCCGTCCAGATTATCCCAGTCCATATAACACCCCTAGGTTTATTGATCAGGCAGTAGCATTGGCCGCGGCCTTTTCCTTGTTCTCGTTGGCTGTTGTATAGATCCATTCCGTGAGCGCCTGCGTGGCCTTCAGGGGATCTCCCTCAATAAGGGCCATTACCCTTTCCCTTAACAGTTCGCCTTCCGCCTTATCAGGATCAACAGCCTCTTCCAGCATGGGAAGCGTTCCTTCAAGCCCCTCAAGGCTCATGCCTTCACCATGCATGCTCTCCAGTTCTTCCAGTGTTGTGGGCAACAATTCCTCCGGAGTTTCCGAAATACTTTCCGTAACCCACTTGATAAAGGGCCTGACAAAAAAGAAGAAGAAAAGGACAATAAGGAGGCCCAGTACCGCGTACTGGATCATTATTCTTATTATCTTCCATCTTTCCATAAGGACCAGGGCCCTGTCGGCCTCTTCAAGGGAAACATCCTGGAATTGCATGCATTCAACCGTAACCTTGTCCCTGCCGTCTACAGCTCCTACAGCATTGCTTATCATAGCCGCGTACTTGTCTATGGTCTCCTTGGGAAGAGGTGAAAATTCCTGTCCTGTTACCTCTCCGTCTTCACCGGTAACGGTTTCATATTTACCGTCTACAAGGACCGCGATGGACAGCCTGCTGATCTCACCCTGTTCCTTGGCGACCCTTGTTATGGTTTTTGAAATCTCATTGTTTATCGTTTCCGTTGTTTTACTTGTATCCTGCTTGACCGTCGGTACTCCCTCTCCTCCCTGGGTTTCGGGAAGGTTTGCCCTTGCTCCGGGAATCCCCGTGGGACTCGGCCTTGAACCGCTTGCCATATTCTCCATAACAACCTTTGAACGTACCGCGATCTTATCAGGATCGAAATCCTCGGTTACTACGTTTTCCTTTGAAAAATCAATATCGGCATTAACCTTTGCGACAACCTTTCCGGGTCCCGTAACCCTTTCAAGCATTGATATGATCTGCTGTTCATATATTTTTTCAATTTTTCTTCTATATTCAAGCTGTTTGTTGCTGATACCCACGTCGCTGTTTACATCAGACGAGGAAAGCATCTGCCCTGTCTGATCTATAACGGAAACATTATCGGTTGTAAGGTTTTCCACTGCGCTTGCTACAAGATGCTGTACACCCGCAACCTGTTCCCTGGTCAGGGAATGTCCGTGCTTGATCTTTAAAACGACCGAAGCCTTGGCAGGCTCCTGCTCCTCTACAAAAGTTTTCTTCTCCGGGAGGGTTATATGCACTCTTGATCTTTCAACGCCCGTAAGCCTGTTAATTGTACGGGTAAGTTCGCCTTCCTTGGCCCTGAGATAATTAATCTTCTGTATGTAACTGCTCATCCCGAAACTTGTTTTGTCAAAAATTTCAAGACCCACGACGTCCGTATTACCCGGCAGGCCCTCGGTGGCAAGCATCAGCCTGGTTTCGTAAACAAAATCCGGGGGAACGCTGATGGTTTCTCCTCCCTTTTCCGCCCTGAAGGGAATTTTCTTGTCCCTGAGCTTTGATATTATCAGTGAAGAATCCTCTATATCAAGGCCGGTATACAATGTCGTATAAGCGGTATCCGTCGCAAACCGTCCGATCAAAAACATTGAAGCGATAAGCACAACGGAGACAGCCCACAGCAAAAACCTTTTGCCCGGAGTAAGAGCGACATAGAAATCCTTTACCTGATTATAGACTCTAAGGAATAACTCACCCACTATCTTCCCCCTTTTGAATACACGGTATATTATACCTGCATTTTCATAATTTCCTTATAAGCTTCTATTGCCTTGTTACGAATTTGCGTCATCAACTGAAACGCTATTTCCGCCTTATTAACGGCAATCATTGTCTCATGAATATCCTCGGTTTTGCCGGTTGCCAGATTGATCATAGCCTTGTCCGCCTCTCTTTGCAAATCCTCCACTTTTTTGACAGAATCAGAAAGCATTTCGGTAAATGATTTATTGTCCGGGGAACTTTCATTGACACCAAACCTGGGTATTTCAATGTCCATTCCGGAGCTTTTTCTTAAGGCCGGCCTTGTATCTCCGCTGTTAATCATGTAATCTGCCTGGGATATGGTCAATCCTGCCATAATACCTCCCTGTTACCTGTTCCCTATATCAAGGGCCTTTAAAGCCATTCGCTTTGCGGCATTATAAGCCGTAACATTTGCCTCGTAGCTGCGCTGTGCCTGAAGCATATTAACCATCTCTTCGGTGTAGTTAATGTTGGGCATGGCCACATAACCGTCCTGGTTCGCGTCAGGATGCCTGGGGTTCCATACCATTCTTGGAGCATTCGGATCGCTTACAACGTCCATGACCTGTACTCTATGGAAATTGTTCTCAACCGCGTCGTCAAGAGCATCACTGAAGCTTTCCCTTTCCGGTATAGCCCCGAAAACAACATCTTTTCGCCTGTAAGGGCCACCCTCAGGTGTTCTTGTTGTATTAATGTTTGCCAGGTTGCTGGATATGGCATTCAGTCTTGTTCTCTGCGCGTTAAGGCCGGAAGCGCTTACATCCATTGAAGTGAGGAAACTCATTATAACTTGCCTCCTTCAGTAATTGCATATCTGAGCAATCCGAATTTTTTGTTCAGCAACCTTGTTGCAGCGTCATAAAGTATCTGGTTTTCGGAAAGCTTTGTCATTTCGGATTCAACATTAACAGTATTAAGATCGTTTGAAGGGGAAAAATCCGGTTCTTGGTAAATTTCAGCGTCAACATGCTCAAGCCCGCCCCCTCCCTGCGCGTAATGTTCCCTGCTTGTGGTTGCGATACCGTTATTCCCCTCGGTATCAAGGGCATCCTGCATTGCCTTTTCAAAATCCACCCTCAATGCCTTGTAACCGGGCGTATCGGCATTGGCTATGTTAGAAGTAATAAGGTTATGCCTGAGCTGCCTGAAATTTAATGAACTGCCTAAAGCTGCAGTTGTTTTATCAAACAGTTTGTCAGCCATAGAAAACCTCCGTTATCTACATTAAGCAAACCCTGTGCCAATACAAAAAAAAACCTAAAGTTTTCTAACTAATTAATTTTATTAAGATCTATTACCGAATTGTTTTTTAAAAAAGGATAAGAAAAGATAAGTCAATGACGCATCGTCAATTTCATGGCTTATTTTTATTAACATCCCACTTAAGGTTATCAAGTTCATCCTGCGCCATTTTTTTCCAGGTTGAACTTTCCTCCGCGGATACTATATCATTGAATACAACCCTGGCCTCATCGATCTTGCCAAGTTTCAATAATGACTTTCCGACCCTGTAACGCGCAAGTCCCGATTCCTTGCCCGCCGGAAAGAGTGAAATGGCTTTTCGATAACTGTCAACTGTTTCGGCAAGCTGTCCCCTGCTATACCTGATATGTCCCAAATAGTATAAAGCCTCTTCCGCCATGGCGGATTTTTTCAATTCCGCCTCGCCCTTTTGCTTTTCAATTTCGTATACTTCCGTATACACCCTCACCGCGTCGTCCCACTTGTTAAGCTTCTGATATAAAAGCCCGAGTTCCAGCTCATGCCTGGCTATAAGCGCGCTATCCTTACCGATGTAGCTTTTTACGGCTTTTTCAAGCATATCTGCCTGTTTCAGGGTCTCGTTCTTAATTTGAAAAAGCTTTGATTTGACCATGTATACGGTGTATTTATGACGATCTTTAAAACGACCAAATGACTGATAATCCTTGTCCGGCTCAAGACCCTTTCTTTCCAGTTGCTGAATACAGGAAAAGGCGTCGTTAATATTTTTTCTGGAAATATCAGCCATGGCTTTAACAAGAAAATAAAGCCTTTTGTTTTTGTCGCCTTTTTTGTTTTCATAAAGAGAGATCTTGTCTATGGCCTGGGTGTCAAGTGAAAGAGCAAAATACGCTTCCGCGGCTATCAGCGCCAGTTCGACAGGATCATCCTCGAGGATGGACATGCCGATATTTGATTCATAGGTTTTTACGACATCATAATAATTCTCTACGGACGATTGTATCTCCATAAGTTCGGATATGCCGTATTTGATCTTTTCCTTTAATTTGGGATAATATAATGTCAGCGGATGTTTCCTGAGATAATCTTTCCAGACCGTAATACCCTTTACAACGGTTTCGGTATCCGAGGTCCTTATTCCCCTCTTAACAACCGCTTCTCCTTTTAAAATCACCGAAAAAACGTCGAGATCACGGTACTCCTTGTTCAAAATCCCGTCATCCAGTATCTTGATAAACTGCCTCAGGTCCTTGCTTTTGGCAATGATTACATTATTGGTCGCGAGCCTGATCTTTGAAAGCGTTGAACCGAAACTCTCGGGGTACCTGAAAGAAGTTTCCAGGTAAGCGCTTTTTACCTGGTTAAAAGGCGCACCGAGTAAATTAAGGTTTTCCCCGATACGGTTCATTGCAAAGCTGCTGTACGGATGGTTGGGAAAAAATTCCAGAAATTCCCTGTAACTGTTTAAAGACTCCTGGTAGTCATCAAGCCAGAAATATGATTCTGCCAGATTAAAGATGGC
>JAFGOL010000067.1 GCA_016926495.1 Oligoflexia bacterium | reverse complement strand
TACGGAAAGATCACTCCGAAGGAAGTGATCAAGATCATAATCCCCGAAGACGAGAACGCACCCAAGCCGTCGCTGATCGAGGAAATAATACAGAGGGCGGCCAAAACTGTAAGGTACGGAACCACGGCCGTAAAGATACGCGGTGTTGACGACATACTGGTAAGGTACGCCAAATGCTGCACTCCGGTGCACGGCGAGCCCATTATAGGCTTTATAACAAGAGGCAGGGGAATAACAGTTCACAGAAAGGATTGCCAGAAGGTGCTGGAAATTGACAGCGAGCGGCTTATAGAAGTTGACTGGGATTTGAAAACCCCGTCCGAACGGGTGGTCAGGATCAAAGTTGACGCAATGGACATACAGGGACTGCTGGTTAAAATGACCAAGGTCTTCGCGGAGAACGGTTCAAGCGTTGTGGGAGCCAACATAAAAACCACCAAGTACAACCAGGCAATCTGCTTTTTCGAGATCACTGTAAAGGACCTTGAACACCTGAACAGGATACTGAGAAACCTCAGAAAATTAGACGGTATAATAGGCGCCAACAGGGTCAGCATGCAGCAGCAGGGCGGCAGGGACCAGTAAAAATAACATACTATAACAAATATAACTTCTTTATTTTATTGAATAATTCAAACGAATCGCGACTCTATTTAAAAACCTATTGAATAACAAACTTTATAAGATGATAATTGTTTTATGGATCATAAAACCCGGTATTGGCTAGAGCTTTCTGAAGATGATTTATCAGTTATTGATATATTATTTGATAAACAAAAGTTGGTACATGCCATGTTCTTTTGTCATCTTGTTACAGAAAAAATACTAAAAGCATATTACACCTGTCTTATTGAGACTACACCACCGAAAACACACAACTTGCTTAATTTAGCTTCTGAAACAGGATTGGTTGAGAAACTAACAAATGAACAAAATAATTTATTAGCAGAGCTTATGCCTTTTAATGTTGAAGCAAGATATCCTACTTACAAGAGAAAACTTGAAAGTGAACTCTCAATAGCAAAAGTCAAGGAGTATATAAGTAAAACCAGGGAATTACATGGATGGATAAAAAAACTAATAAAATAATTAACAGCTATGCTGAAGCCGTTATAAAAGAAGTTCCGAATTCTTCAGTTATACTATTTGGTTCATACGCAAGTGGTAAAAACAGAAAGGATAGCGATATTGATATCGCAGTTGTTTTAGATCATATCCCTGAAGGCAGCTTTATTTCCTTATCCGCACTACTATGGAAATTAACTACAAAGGTAGATACAAGAATAGAACCTGTTTTACTGGAAAAAAATAGTTTATTTTTACAAGATCTGCTAAAAGAAAAAAACTTTAAAATAAAGTGATGGAAATTATATCACTGGAAAACGATGCAGGCGCTTACCCGAAATAACCGGGATACACCCTCAACTTGTTTTTCCTGTTCATGTAGCCCCTGACCATTTCCATGAAGAGAGGCAGGTCCCTTTCGATGGACGTGTTGGAGCTGCCGTCAAAATACAGGGACTTTATGGGGAAATTATCGTGGTCCCTGCTTACCAGCGGGTAAACGCCCTCGCTGACTATTCCGTTCATGCACGAAAACGGGCTTATGTCTATAATGCCGTCGGCTCCCTTGTTGTAAAGGTGAATTGCTTTTCCTACGCTAAGGATCATTTCGCCTATGGCCGTTAGGGGATGCAGGTATTTTTTGGCTATATCCATGAGCTTTTCGGTTTCAAGCTCCTCGTAACCCTTAAACTCATTCTTAAACACGCCGTAGAGCATCTTTTCGTCCCTGTGCTGTATGAAGTGCTTGGCCTTTGCGACGAGCATACCCATTGAGTACCTGCGGCCCGCGTAATTCAGGTTTTTCTTTTCCTCGTAATTGGTGTACCACACCCACTCGCATATATCGCTGAGCCAGCATTCGCCTCCGAGTTCCTCAACGTGCCTGATAAGGTCATTGTTTGAAAACTCGTTCAGCCTGCAAAAAATCTCACCTACAACGCCCACAAGCGGACGCTCCTTGCAGTAATCGGCCGGTATGGAGGAAAACTCGTATCTTATTTCCCCTAAGGCAGCCAGCACGTCCCTTCTTGTCTGTACGAAAGGCCTGCCGGGACGCGAAAAAACATATTCCATTCTTTCAATGGCCCTTTCAAAAACCTTGTCGGTTGTGCCCTGCATCTTTTCGTAAGGACGCACCTTGTGAAGCATCTTTCTGAGTATATCGGACGATATAAGGCAGAGCCATGTTTTGCGCAGCATGGTAATTGAGTCATCGGCAAGGCCGCCGTAGCCGTCTTCGCCGCTCGGGCTGTAAACATTTACATGATCGAACCCCGCGCGTTTTAAGACGAGCCTGAAATACGGAGCGTACTGTCCGAACCTGCACGGGCCGTTCGAAACCGGCATGAAAAACACGGATTTTTCCGCGTCAAATTCCGGCGACAGCACCACCTTCATGAAATCGCCTATGGTTACCCTTTCGGGCAGGCATTCTTCGCCGCTGGTATACTTTGAGCCCAGTTCAAGCGTGCGCGAGTCGGAATTCACGTTCGGCACCGCGTTTACGCCCATGCTTTTAAAAACAGACGCGAAAATTCTCGATCCCGCGTAATCCATTCCGGGTATATAAACGGTTTTGCCCGCAAGGCTGGAGCCGTTTCCAGTTTTTTTGTCCAAGCCGATGTCCAGATCCATTATCGTAAGTCTCCCGTAAGATTAAATTTTTCCTCCGCGTGCCGTCCCCCGAACACACCCTTGCTGTCAAGGTAAGCCTCGCACCTTGTAAGCATTCCGGCGTCGTTGCCGTGCCCGTCGAACTGAAGCGTGAGATAGGATTTGCCTAAGGCCTCGGGCGCGAAATGCTTTATGTACGAATCGGGACCGCACTGGAAGTTTGTAATGTAAATTATATGCACGTTCGAAAAATTCCTGAGGTGCTTCATCGTTGAAAGTATCTTTGTACCGTACCCCCAGAACATGTTGTTATTGACATCATCAATATTCTCGTCGGGCACGGTAACGGCATCAATGGGGATCACGTTCACGCCGTAAAGGTCCCTCAGCTTTGCAGCCAGGTTAAGGTTAATGCCGACGTCATTGACATTGTAAGGACGGCCTATAAGTACAACGGCTTCCCTGTCGTGTCTCCTGAGTTCGCCCATTGCCTCTATGTAAAGGGAATTCAGCTTTGTCCTGAATGTTTCCAGTTCCGCCTTCCCCCTGTAATACGCGTCCGATACCTGTTTTCTTGTAATGCCGCCGAACTTTGTTTTAAAATATGAATAAAAATCGCTGATAACAAATTCATCGCCTTCACGCAACTCCACCCTTGGAAGCAGGAACCTGTCAGCATATTCGCTGAACTTCTGGTTGCCCTTTATTACTTCGGGCACGGTTTGTCCCCACGGACAGAAATAGCTCATCTTTCTGCCGACGGACTTTTTCTTTTCCTCCTCGGTCTGGAGCCTGCTTTCGGACGTCAGCATTGACGGAAGCAGTATATAATCCGGCTTTTTTTCCATAAGGTTCAGGACGTGCCCGTGAGTAACCTTTATGGGGTAACACGGCTCGGCCACCACGGACTCTATACCCGCTGCCGATATCTTTTTATTTGTGGGATCGGAGAGGACCATTCTGAAGCCCAGCTCGCCGATAAAAGTACTCCAGAAAGGAAGCCTGTCGAAAAAATACATGGCGCGCGGAAAACCTATCG
>JAFGOL010000066.1 GCA_016926495.1 Oligoflexia bacterium | reverse complement strand
CCAAAAGGAGTGAAAGTCTCGCTTTTTTTATAATAATACTATCGCTTATTAATTCACATCATTTCTGGAATTTTGCAACTGGCTCAAAAGGTTTATTTTAATAAGCTTTGTAGAAGATATGATGTTTAAAAATGCCAGTATATTAATTGTTGATGACGAAGCCCAGGTTAGAACATTGCTTGCCGAGATGCTTCAGGTGTTCGGTCTTCCCGTGTACTGCGCCAGGGACGGCAGCCAGGCTGCTGCAATTCTTGGCCAGGATGATATTGCTGTTGCTCTTATTGATTACAAAATGCCAAAAATTAACGGGATTGAGTTACTGGAATATATTAATGATTGCTGCAGGTTTGTTGTTCCCATTTTCATGACGGGATTTGCAGATATCAGGGAATTAACGGAACTCATCTCCCTCGGCGTTTTTGATTTTATTGAAAAGCCGATCAGTGCTTCAATTCTTCAATTCCGGGTGGAAAAAGCTATTGAAAAATATCACAGGGATAAACTTGCGTACCTGGCGATGACAGAGTTTATAAAGGACAAACTTGATATTGTCCTGGACCCGGAAGTCAGGCTCGATTCAGCAACGTTATATTCGCATGTTAAGGAGGCTTTGACCAGAATAGGTTATATTTTCTGAATTTTATGTATTGCCGATAATTGAAATCATGTTAATCTGAATCAGGTTTATGGGTTTCAACAGTTTTGATTACATAGCGTTTTTGTTTCTTGTATTTTTGCTTTTCTGGCAGGTAAACCGTTCAAGAAGTCTGCGTAATACCTTCCTTCTGGCGGCAAGCTACTTTTTCTATACGGCGTGGAACGGCTATTTTGTTTTTATTTTACTTCTTTCCACGGTCATTGATTTCTACTGCGGCGGAAAAATATTTACCAGCCGGGCAGGCAGGCGGAAATTTTACCTTGTGCTCAGTATAGTTTCCAACCTGTCTGTATTATGTTTTTTCAAGTATACAAATTTTTTAATAAACAATTCCAATTCGTTATTTGAATTACTCGACATTGGTACAAGATTTCCCAATATTTCCCTCTTGCTTCCGATAGGAATTTCCTTCTATACATTTCAGAGCATGAGTTACAGTCTTGACCTTTATTTTAACAGGTGCGCCCCGGCTAAGAATTTCAGGGAGTTCGCGTTGTTTGTATCTTTTTTTCCCCAACTCGTTGCGGGTCCTATTGTAAGGGCGTCTGAATTTATTGAACAACTGGCGCCCGAACCTTCAATAAAAAACAGGGAGCTTGGAGAAGCATTTTTTCTTATACTTAAGGGATTGATAAAAAAAATTATTATTGCCGATTATATAAACAGTGCGGTCGTTGGTATTACATTCCAGACGCCGCAGATATATAATTCTTTTGAAACGGCTTTTGCCCTGATTGCGTTTCATTTTCAGGTTTATTGTGACTTTTCGGGTTATACGGATATTGCCATAGGTTCGGCAAAACTTTTCGGGTTCCGGCTGCCGGTCAATTTTAACAGTCCGTACAGGGCCCATAGTCCGTCCGATTTCTGGAAAAGGTGGCATATGACCCTGTCGAGGTTTGCGTTTGATTATATTTACGCGCCGCTGGGCGGAAGCAGAAAAGGCGCTTTGAAGGCATACAGGAATGTGATCATAACTTTCGTGTTGATCGGCTTTTGGCATGGAGCAAACTGGAATTTTATCATGTTCGGTTTGTACCACGCCGTCGGCGTGATGTTTTGCAGGTTTTTTAAAGACACTAAATGGGACGGTTTTGTCGCAAGGAACAGGATTCTCCTTGTATTACTTACAAACATTTACATTATCCTGTCGTTGCCCCTGTTCAGGGCAGCGAATCTGGGCAGGGCATGGGACGTTTACAGGGGGCTTTTTGATTCCGGCGGGTTTTCCTTCCATTACCCGGCGCTTTCCGTGTTGCTGGTCTGTGTCGCTGCCTTTAGCCATTATGTCCCTGACAGGATACACAGCAGGATCATGGAAGTTTTTTCCGATCGGAACGCGGTGGTACAGACGCTGATAATTCTGCTTGTTACTTATCTGGTTATTATTATGTCTGAACTGCAAAGCGTTCCTTTTATATACTTGCAATTTTAGGAGTTTGATTATGGGAGAAAGACAGGCTGTTAGAAAGGGTTACGCAGTAATTGTTATGTTTACGATCGCGTTATACACGGGGTGGCGTTCGAATTGCTTTAAAACCGGCACGTGGCTTTCACCGGTAAACAGGTTTGATAAGGTTCTTGAACGTACAAGGTTTTTCGGCGTCAGGGTTATTAATACGCCCGAAACGAGAAAAAAACGAAAATTCGCTTCAAAATATTTTACCGATTCCGGCAATGTCATGGATCCTTTTTTCAAAAAGCTATATATGCTGGAGAATAAAAAGTATGACAAAAATGTTAAAATAATGTTTTTAGGAACATCTTCGATCGGTTTCGACAGGGTAACAAGCAGGATGAGAGAAGTTCTGCAACCTGTTTTTGGCGACGGCGGAAAGGGGTTTGTAACGGCAACAAAAGGATGGCTGTATCACAGGCATCAGGACATAAATTGGAATTTTTCGGATTCGTGGGAGTACCAGAGCGTGACAAACCACAAAAGGGACAGGCACAATCACGGTAATTACGGGCTGGGTGGCGTCGTTTCCTTTAACAAGGGTGCTTCCTGGATAGATTATCGCACTGTAAAAGACGGTAAAAAGGGTTATGCCCCGGGAACGAAATTTTCAAAGTTCAGCCTGTTTTATAATAAGTATAATAACGGGGGACTGGTAACGGTAAACATTGACGGACGTGACTACAGTATCAATACAAGAAGCGCTAAACCGGCTGATGATGTTTTTGAAGCTGATGTCAGTGACGGGCCGCATCATGTAAGGATAACCACGGATTCGAACCCTTCCGGAATATACGGGGCGGCGTTTGACAGAAAAAAAGGCCTTATAATAGACGCATTGATGTATGTGGGCGTGTATATTCACCAGCTTCTTTATTTCGACAGGGATCATATAAGCAGTATGATTGCATCGCGTAATCCTGACTTGCTGATATTTAACATGGGCGCCAAGGATGCTTACTATAACCCTGACAACGTCAGGATTGAGAAAATTTCTAATCTTTACGCGAACGCCATAAGAAATTTCATGTCTAAAGTTAAGGGAACCCCCTGTCTAGTTATTTCAATAAAGGATCTCGGCGAAAAGGTAATGGGCAAGGTAGCTACAAAACCGGGCATTGAAAAAATGGTTGAACAAAGCAGGATGGTCGCCGAAAAAACGGGTTGCGCGTTTTTCAACATGTTCGAGGCCATGGGCGGTAAGGGCAGTATGGAAAGGTGGCGAATTGCCAAGACCAAGCTTGTCTCCGACGATCTCGGTCATTTGCTTAATCCGGGAGCCGTAAAAATCGGAAATATTATCTCGAACATGCTCCTGGAGGAATACGCCGGATATAAAAAGACACTTTCCGACTAGATTACACCGAGTGCCTTTTCCCATTGAACGTGGTCCATAAGTCCGAGACTTCCGCTTTTAACGGTTTCCTCGTTAAATTCCTGAACAGCGTCGGGTGTAATTCCGTATCCGCTTATTAAAACGGGAACGGGTTCCTTTATGTGCAGCCTGGATTCCACCGGGGTAGGATGGTCGGGTAAAACAGCTATCCTTGCCTTGTATCCGGATTTTTCCGTTGCCGTAACTATTTTAGAGAGCAGTCTTGAGTCTATGTTTTCAATAACCTTGATTTTTAATTCTGTATTGCCGTCGTGTCCCGCTTCGTCCGCGGCTTCTATATGCAGGAATATATAATCATATTTTTTTAAAGCGTCTATTGCCGCCTGTGCCTTGCCCTCGTAATTGGTATCCGCCGTGCCGGTCGCGCCCTTAACGTCTATAATATCCATGCCGGCGTATATGCCTAGCCCTTTTATCAGGTCGACAGCGGAAATTACGGCGCCTTTCAGACCTGTCCTTTCGGTCAGGGATTTAAAATTGGGTTTATCATCGGCTGCCCAGGGCCATATAAGGTTGGGGCATCTTACGGATTCGTCTTCGGGAAATATTTTTCGTGATTCCACGATCAGTTGATTCAGCACAGAGGCTGTCTGGGCCGCGTCCGGATGCTCCGCGGTTATCATTAACCCGCTTACGGGTTTTCCGATATTATCATGCGGCACCTGGCATTTTATTCTTTTATCGCCTTGATTAAGAACCAGCAGGTGTCGGTATTGTTTTCCTTTATGGAATTTTACGCCGTATTTAGCCGCAAATTTATTATTGAGGCTATTGATATATTTTGCCGCAAGCTCACTGCCGATCTCGCCTCCCGAGTGGCTTATGATAATACCGTTTTTTGTATAGATAAAGTTGCATCTCATGGCGAGTTGTTTTTCTTTTAATTCGACGCCGAGACTTGCCGCCTCGAGCACGCCCCTCTGGCAGTAGTTGGCCTCAGGGTCATAGCCCATGATGGATAAATTGGCAACTTCCGAACCCGCCGGCAATGATTCGGGAATGGTTTTGAATAACCCGGTGTAACCCTGCCCGGCAAGCATGTCCATACAGGGAGTATGGGCTGCCATTAACGGGGTTTTATTGTTCAGGCTTCTTACAGGGTGATCCGCCATACCGTCACAAACAACTATAATATATTTCATATATTTTCTTTAATCTTGAAATACGTTATAAATCAATTATAAATTGCGGGCATCAGGGGGTATTTTCGGCTTTGGCGATATTCAAAGCGGCACAGATTACACCCTTGACTGTTTTGAGCTGACTTGAAAGGTTTTCAACATCATGGACCTTTCCCTTCACAACTATAATTTCAAGGCAGTTATGATGATCAAGATGCACGTGCTGAGATGATATTATAATGTTGTGGAATTTGTGCTGAATGTCCGTGAGTGTGTTCAGAAGTTTTCTTTTGTGGTGATCAAAGACGAGGGTGATTGTGCCTGCTACAACGCCTTTTATTTTTTCCGTCTCGGTGCTTACAAGATCCCTTGTGATCAGGTCGGCGATAGCCTTTGATCTTGTGGGGTAGTTTTCCCTCAGGATTTTTTTGTCAAAACGATCCAGCAGTTTTTTGTCGAGAGACACGCCGAATCTTACCAGATTATTCATTTCAACTCCGGATTTTTGTAACACGAATAATAGAATAGTAACACAAATTTAGTAAGCTTTTTATACTTGTCAAACTAGAAGTATTGCTATATATCTTGTCTATTTGAAAACTTT
>JAFGOL010000065.1 GCA_016926495.1 Oligoflexia bacterium | reverse complement strand
GAAAAAACAAAATATCTTTTTTCCGATCTTTACTGGAAAAATCTCGAAGATGAATACAGGTTTTCGCTGCAGTTTACGGCCGATATGATTGCGATGAACAAGTCAAATTTTATCATTACAAGCACGTACCAGGAGATAGCCGGAACAGAAACATCCATGGGACAATACGAGTCTTACCAGCATTTTACAATGCCGGGGCTTTACCAGGTTGTAAGCGGCGTTAATCTTTTTCATCCCAAGTTCAATGTTATTCCTCCGGGAGTGGACGAATCCAATTATTATCCCTATTACGAAAAGGAAAAAAGGGTTTCGGTAAAGAGTTCGGAACTGGAAAATATGCTTTTTAAACTTGAGTCGAATGATATTTTCGGCAAGTTTGACGATGTTTCAAAGCCTCCCATCTTCACAATGGCGAGGCTAGACAAGATCAAGAACATTACCGGGCTGGCCGAGGCTTTCGGCCGCAGCAAAAAACTCCAGCATAATTTTAACCTGATTGTCGTTGCCGGAAGCATTGACCCTGACAGATCAAAAGACAGGGAAGAACAGGAGGAAATTAAAAAGCTCTATCATCTTATTGAACATTACAAGCTTAAGGGCAGGATAAGATGGCTGCCCAGCATCAGCAAGGCGGATACCGGAGAGGTATACAGGATAATTGCCGATTACGGCGGTATATTTGTGCAACCTGCGCTTTTTGAGGCGTTCGGACTGACCATACTTGAAGCCATGTTGTCCGGTCTGCCGACCTTCGGGCCTGTATTCGGCGGCCCTTCGGAAATTATAGAGGATAAAACAAGCGGTTACCTTATGAATACTACGAATCCGGTCCTTATGTCCCAGGTTTTGGAATGTTTTGTTGATGAATGTAAAAAGGCTCCTTCCAGATGGAAGCAGATTTCAGATAACGGAATAAAAAGGGTAAGGGATACGTTTACATGGAATAATTACAGCAAAAGGCTCTTCAGCCTTACAAAGATATACAGTTTCTGGCGATATTCCGTTTCAAACAAGGGCAAGGTCAAAATGAGCAGGTATTGCGATCTTTTATATTACCTGCTGTTTAAGCAGAGGGCTGACTCGATAAAGAACTGATCAGACGGGATTCGGGATATCTATAAATTCTGTATTTACCCTGAAGGATTTGGATACAAGGTCTTGCAGGGCAGTAATCCCCGGTTTCTCGGAATTGTAATGTCCGGCCGAAATAAAGTTAATGGAATATTCACGGCATGTTTCCTGAACGAATTCGGCGTTTTCGCCGGTAATGTAAAGGTCTATGCCGTTCTCTGCCGCCTCGTACACCATGTCAGCCGCGCCGCCGCTTACTACTGCTATACTTGACACGCTTTTTTTGCCGGACCTGTATGTATACGGGTTGGAGTTTAACTCTTTTTTTAAGACTTCCTCGATATCTTCAATGGATAACTGCTTTGCCAGTTTCCCGGAAAATCCCAGGTTGTTACCGTCATAGAAGCCAAAGGGTTCGATATTTTCAGGTTTAAAAAGTTTGATAATCCGGGCGTTGTTACCGATTTCCGGATGTAGATCAAGAGGGATGTGGTAAGCAAGAAAATTAATATTGTTTTCCAGAAGGTACCGGATCCTTTTTAATTTAATTCCTCTTATTGCGAAAGGCTTGTTCCAGATGAGGCCGTGATGAACGATAATCATGTCGGCGTTTCTTTCCCCCGCGAGCCTGAAAAGTTCCAGTGAAGCCGAAACACCGAATACTATTTTGTTTACTTCAGTGGTGCCTTCAACCTGCAAACCGTTAAGCGACGCGTCCTTTATGGTTTTTATTTTCAGGTAGTCGTTAATAAAAGAAACTATCTGGTTTCTGTCGGCCACGATAAACTCCTCTAAATAATGTTATTAACTTATTCTAGGCTACTTTTTTGTTTTTGAAAAGCTGGTTTTTTAGTTCTTTGATCGTTTGCTCGGCGTTGATAACTTCCATGTTCAGCCTTTTGCTCCTGATCCTCTCCTCGTTTAATGACTGGGACAGCTTTCCGTACTGGGCGAACAGGGTCCTGTATTCGGCATTCGCCCTTTTCAGCTTTTCCTCGGTTTCCTTCATCTTGTGTTCAATCAGGGTCTGGGGTTTTACGTCACCGTCCGTAAGTAATCCGGCCTGCCTTGTAAGGTTGCCGATCTTGTTATTCAGGGAGTTTATTTCCATGTTCGCCTTTTTCAGGGCCGTGTCTTTTTCCTTGATCATGTTCATAAGCTGTATGATGGAATTTCTTGCCTCCCTGCCTTTATCGTTAAGCTTAAGTATCTGGGTCTTGAGTGATTCGTTTTCTGCCTCAAGGGCTTTGGCCGAAAGTTGTACGCGGTTTTCGTTTATGATCATTGTCTGCATGACGTCCTGTTCCTCTATTTTGTACGTAAGCATGTCGAGTTCGTGATTGAGTTTTTTTATTTCCTTGTCCTGGTTCTCAACAACCTTTTTAAGGTTTCCGACCATTTCCTCCGGGGTCCCGGTGCCTCCCTGCTCTTCCTGTGGCAAAAGAGTTTTCAGGACCTTGATCGTCGTGTCGGAATAGTTGACTCTGGGCGATGGAGCATCCGCTCTCGCTTCTTTCACAACAACTTCTTCCGGCAGGCCGTTGTCAACGAGTTTTGAATCCGGTTCTTCGAGCACCATTTCGACTATATTGTTATTCATGTTTTTATAGAGTTCTCTTTTGGCCTTTTGCAGGTATGTTGAAATGCTTACTATATTCTTTGAAATCAGGTTCTTCATGTTAAAATCCGATATTTTATCGTCCCTGATATCAATAAGCATGGCTATATTGCTGTTAATGTCCCATTTGTATTTATTAAACGTGTCCAGCGTATCGTCATCGGGCGAGTTTATTATCTCTTTTATTTTTGTCATAAGGTTCCTTATGGACATAAATATGCTTTCGATATCAGTTTTCGGCCCCTCTGACAATCCGTCCAGAAGCTTGTTCTCGTAATGCAGGATTTCCAGCAGTATCTGTAACTGGTCTTCGTCATCACTGTAAGCCATTCCCACGTATTTATAAATTGCCTCCAGGTGGTGAAACATGAGCTGTATTATTTTTTCTATTTGCCTGTCGTTCTTGTAAAGAAGGCGCAGCTCGTTCAGCAATATATGGCTTTTGTCTATTGCGTTGTAAATTTCGGCTTTTGACTCGGGTTTTAGATTGCCTATGTCCTTTGCCAGCTCTACTATCTTTTCGTTTAATCTTGAACATGTGGAAATCGAACCCCCGTCCTGCATCCGTCTCATCTCGGTTTTCAGCTTAACTGATTCCTTGTTAAGCTCCTTTATGAATTTGTGGATATCTATAAGCTCGGGGTTGGTTGTTAAATTATCCAGCAG
>JAFGOL010000064.1 GCA_016926495.1 Oligoflexia bacterium | reverse complement strand
TGTACCCATAAGGTTCTCTTTCATTAATTATTCCTTTTATAAAAATATTTTTATAATGTATAACAATTCTATTATGATGAGTAAAGAAAAATTTACAGAGATCCCTTTCTGTTTATCCCCCATATATCTGGAAAAACCCTGGGGAGGCAGCAGGCTTACCGGAAAAAAACACATAGGTGAAGCCCTGCTTGTGTCTGTTCTTGATAATTACGTTTCAGTTATAGAGGGCACGGATATCCGGCTGGATAATCTTATTAAGGAATACCCTGAAAAGCTGCTTGGAGCGGATCTGGTTAAGAAGTACGGAAAAACCCTTCCTGTCTGCTGTAAACTTATTGATGCAGCCAAGTCTCTTTCTGTACAGGTGCATCCTGATGATGCTGCCGCAAAAAGGCTTGAAAATCAGAAATTCGGCAAAACTGAGGCGTGGTATATTCTGGAAGCCGGTAAGGATGCGTCTATTTATCTTGGAATAAAAAAGGGCACGAATAAAAAACAGTTTTACGATGCCATTTTGAATAACGATGATGTAATAAAGTATCTGAACCGTATACCCGTGAAAAAGGGAGATATGTATTTTATACCTGCCGGTCTTGTACACTCAATAGGCGAGGGGGTACTGCTTTTTGAGGTACAGCAGAATTCCAATACAACATACAGGGTTTACGACTATAACAGAAAAGGACTGGACGGCAAATCCCGTGAATTGCATATAGAAAAGGCCATGGAAGTTATCAATTTTCCCGGGGAGTTTAACAGCGGAATTAACAGCGTCAGGAATATTGAGAGTGATTTTTTTAATATGGGCCTTGTCAGAATTAATTCCGGCTCTGAACACAGGTTGAAATTTGATAATGACAATTACAGGATGCTTTTTGTTATCACCGGTAGTGTTGAACGGCGATTATATTTTATACCATCGGCGTGCCGGGACTTATCGCTGATTGACCGGGAAGGTTGCGACGCCGTTGCTCTTGCCGTTCAAACGGTTTAACGTCCTTTTTTACCAATGGTGCCTGCCTTCCGTGAGGCTGAATACAATTCCGAAATGTAATGAAGAGGATTTGACCAGGTCATTAATTGAATTGTATGTGTACAGGAATTTTACACCGTCTATGATTTTCCATAATTTATTAAGAAGGGAATATCCCAGGGTCAGGGTGAAACCCGGTGCGAAGTTGCCGATATCGCTGTTTATCCACATCATTTCACCGCCCGCTCCCAGGTATAATCCCCTGTATATGCTCAGGTTCAGCATGGTACCCGCGCGCATGGTGAAGGTACTGTCTCCGGAGGCCGAAAAAAATGTCCCGAAATAGGGTTCAAGGTATAACGAGGATATTATGAGAAAAACAGGACTGTAATATACGCCGAAATTACTGCTGCTGTATTCGCCGAAATGAAAGTATTCATATCCTGCGTAAAACCTTGCCAGCCCGGTTGATACCTCGGTAAAATCCCATGGTTTTTCCTGCTTGTTTGATGTGTAAAAGCTTCTGGAAATAACACCGTCAATTTTACGGGTAATGGGCTTGAATTTTTCAATAACCGGTTCTATTTTTCCGTCTTCACCGTACGTGGAGGAAACCTCCGTGAATTTTCCCTGCGTTAATTCAGTCTCTCCGGGTGTTTTATCAGCTTCAAAGTTTTCCGCCGTTGATGTGTTAATGGCCACCGTCCCGTCATAACAGGCTACCTTGGTTGATTTGGAATTTTCTGAATATGACGCTATAAACTCCGTTCCCCTTACGCCTATCGTGGCGTTGGGCGTGTACATCCTGTAACTGGAACCCTGCATCAGCTTTTTTACGCTGGCCCTTGCCGTACCCATTAGCAGGTTGAAGAGGCTGGTTTGCCTGTCGTTGCTGATGAGGTGCTGGTGGATTTTAAATATTGTTTTGGGCGCCAGCTTGATTTTATTTTTGTTTGTCAGGGCTATTTCCACATTCGAAGCGTCTCCGACCGTTATTTCATCTTTAAAGTGAACAAAATCAAGTTTCCCGGCGTTGAACGTTCGGTGTTGATCTTTATCAGTATAGCTGTGCCTGGTTATTATAACTTTGCCTTCTATATCTGTTATAATTCCAATCCACGGATGCTTAAGTGATCCCAGCGCCTCGCTGATCGGGGTATCCGGACTGGCGGACGGAGGAGGGCTTTTGGAAAATTTTGCCAGTTGCTTCCTCATTTCGGCTTCTGGATCAAGTGCTGACAGGTTAAATGAGCACGTACATAAAAGAAAAGTCATTACAGACATGTTAACTACTTTTTTCATGTCAAAACTCCAAAAATTATTTTACTGGTAGTATAAAACGGATAAGGTTTATCTTCAACTGACAAACGTAATTTTTTATTTTATCGCAATTTGCGATATTAAGGATATATGTAATTAGTCTTGACTAATTATTAGTTATAAGTTATAAAAAATAAATGAAAGTAAAATTTTATGTTACTCAATCGGGAAGAAGTTCTGTAGAAGACTTTCTCAATGAATGTTCAGACAATGTCTGTGCTGATTTTTTAGATGCGGTGCAGATGCTTTCTTCAGGCATGAAAATATCGATTCCTTTTAGCAGGAATCTTGCAAACATCTGTTTGGGTTTACATGAATTGAGG
>JAFGOL010000063.1 GCA_016926495.1 Oligoflexia bacterium | reverse complement strand
CCTCTTTAGACTTTTTATTGCCTTTTAGGAGGTTTTGCCACCTTAATTTTTACTCAACTTTTGTCCGAATTTTTCAACCAATTATATATTTTGGCAAAGAATATTACCAATTTCCCGATACAGAAAAAATATTTATCAGCGGATTTTACGGCTGTCATAGCTGTGTCTTCCCTATTCATTATACATACTTGGAAAAAAATCAGACAGTCTATGAAATCAAACTCCCATTTGGAACAGGTCGACATGGTCACTGTTTCTCAGAAAAAGAGTGGGGAGCCTATTTCATTAAGTATGATTCCAAAAAATTAAGTATTGGAACAGAAGAGAATTAACTGACTGTTCTGCTTTAAAATTGGGGATTTTAGCACCATGTTTTTTGCATAGACCGGACTCGCCATGGTCGACTTTTTTATAAAAATTATGCGAAGTAAAAAATATTCTTAACTAATTATTTTTAAATGATAGCAAACGAGCAAGAACGCACGCGAAAGCTGGTATGTTACATGGATTTATCCGGCTGGGCTTGCGGCAGCAAAGACCCGGCGGATTAATCCATGTTAATATCAGCTACAAGTAGTCCGCAGCGAGTGCGTATTTAACTGACATTAATACAGGCTACAAGATGCTCGCTGCCTATGCCGGAGATATTTTTAAGATCAGGCATGGCATGTTTGCAGTCATCTGTTGCCACAGGACACCTTTGGTGAAAGGGACAGCCTGAGGGCATGTTGATAGGCGAGGGAACGTCTCCCTTTAACATGACTTTTCGCGTCCTGTTCCTTGGATCAGGAACCGGGATAGATGCAAACAGGGACTTTGTGTAAGGGTGCAGCGGATTCCTGAAAAGTTCCTCCCTTGACGCCTTTTCCACTATGTAGCCAAGGTACATTACAGCAATCGTATCGCTGATGTATTCAACGACCGAAAGGTCATGCGAAATAAAAATATACGTTATGCCCAGTGTTTTCTGCAGGTCAACAAGAAGGTTCAGTATCTGGGACTGTATTGAAACATCAAGGGCGGATACGGGCTCGTCCGCTATTATTAACCTGGGATTAAGGGCAAGTGCCCTTGCAACGCCTATGCGCTGGCGTTGTCCGCCTGAAAACTCGTGGGGGTACCTTTCCAGCATACCGGTACGCATCCCGATATGTTCCAGGATTTCCTCAAGGCGCTGCCGCCTTTCGGTTTTTGTGCCAACCTTATGAATAACAAGAGGCTCGGAAATTATCTCACCCACGGTCATCCTCGGGTTCAGCGAAGAATAGGGATCCTGAAATATCATCTGCATGTTTTTGTAAAGCAGTGTTTTGTCTTTTGAGGCAAGGACGTCATTGCCCTCAAACATGATGCTGCCTTCATCAGGCTCGTAAAGGCGCATAAGGGTTTTGGCAAGAGTTGATTTACCGCAGCCTGACTCGCCCACTATCCCGAGGGTTTCGCCCTTTTTCAATTTAAAGCTTGCGCTGTTAAGCGCCTTAACATCGGCGATTTTTCTGTACAGGACACCGCCGTAAATGGGAAAATGCTTTTTAAGCCCGCTTACTTCCAGTATATAATTTTCTACAACGGATAATGACATGCGTACTCCCTGTTATTATCTGTTTTAACAAGTTCGGGCTCTTTTGTTTTGCAAAGTTCCTGACATTTAAAGCACCTTTCGGCAAACCTGCACCCTTTTTGCTGATTAAATAAATCCGGTACCATGCCGTCAATGGTGGGCAGTTTCCGGTCTTTTGAAAAGCCCTTTTTGGGTATTGAATCCATCAGCCCCTTTGTATAAGGATGCCTGGGGTTTTCAAAAAGGTCCATCACGTTTGCCCTTTCAACTATTTTTCCGGCGTACATAACAGCGACTTCATCGCAGACCTGGGCTACAACGCCGAGGTCATGGGTTATAAATATAACTGACGTGTTAAAATATTTTTTAAGGTCCGATATAAGTTCCAGTATCTGCGCCTGGATCGTGACATCAAGGGCTGTTGTGGGTTCGTCCGCTATTAAAATTTTAGGAGAACACGCAAGTGCCATTGCAATCATAATACGCTGGCGCATGCCTCCGCTCATTTGATGCGGATAATCGTTAACGCGTTTTTCGGGCGACGGTATGCCTACCTTGTGGAGCATTTCAATGGTCCTGTTTTTAATTTCCGCTTTTGAAAGCTCATAGTGAAGTTCATATATTTCCGCAATCTGGTCGCCCACGGTGTAAACAGGATTAAGCGCTGTCATGGGTTCCTGAAATATCATAGAAATTTCACGTCCCCTTATTTTTTGCATGTCATTTATGGGAAGTTTCATTATGTCCCTGCCACCATAAATAATTTCGCCGGAGCTAATCCTGCCCGGAGGATTAGGTATAAGCCTCATTACCGAAAATGCCGTTACGGATTTACCGCAGCCGGATTCGCCGACTATGCCCGTGGTCTTTCCCTTGGCGATATCAAGGCTTACACCGTCAACGGCCGTAAGGGTTTTTCCCTCTATTTCAAATTCGACCTTAAGGTCCTTTATTTCAAGTATGTTTTCCATCATTCGTCCTTTAATACTCCGTAAGGATCAAAGTCCGTTACCTTGTTAATGTCCTTGAATGTTCCGTCCGTTACCGGCTCGTCGCTTTCAAACCACCATGTAGTGTAGTGATTATACGGAATTGACGCTTTCAAAATAAATTTAGGTTCAAATTTTTGAGGAGCAGTTAAGTTATTATAATAAAGGACCTTATAGAAAGGCATATACCAGAAAGGAAGATACATTGCTTCATCCTTTATAATATCATCCAATTTATGCATGGCTTTAAGCCTTTTATCAAAATCAAGATCCATTTTATAAATTTCCAGTAATTCATCAACCTCTTTATTGGCGTAAGAAAATAAATTATTATTATTTTTTGTATCGGCATATTTTGAATGAAAAAATTCCTCAGGATCAGGATAAAATACACCTCCATAAAGCAGCAGTGCCGCCTGAAAAAGCTTGTTAGTAACATCACTCAAAAACTTAGCACCGTCAAGCAACCTTAGCTTCATTTCGACACCGGCTTTTTTAAGGTCTTCCTTGTATATATTAAGATACTGATTATGGTTTTGATGCCCGTGTGAGACTGTGAACGAACATCTTTCACCTTTTTCGTTCAATAGTATTCCGTCGTTGCCCCTCTTAACCCATCCGGCCTTTTTAAGGTATTCCCCCGCTTTACCCGGATCATACGGATACGATTTCAAATCTTTTTTTGCGTATTCCGTACCTTGAAAAAAAGATCTCAACCTGAAATATTCTCCGTAAAAAAGATTTTCATTTATTTTATTGAAATCAAGAAGATGTTGCAGGGCTTTTCTAAAATTTTTATTACCAGTAACCGGGTCTTTAACGCTGAAAAAAATCCCAAACTTAAAACGAGGGGCATTGTAAAAAACTTTTCTTTTTATGACTGTACCGTTTTTTACTTCATCAAAGTCAGTCTGATTATGCCATTTATCCGGTTCAATTATAGAATATATATCAAGCTGCTTTTTCTTGAAATATTCAAACGCTATATCAGTATCATTGATTATTTTTATATTAATAGAATCAAAATTAAACCTGTTTTTTAAATATTTTTTATCGTTACCCCACCAGTTTTTTACCTTGGCCAGGCGAATATTTTTTCCCCGCTGGAAATCACTGATATAATACGGGCCCACGCATAACGGAATATCCCAATTTGTCCTTTTGACCCAGTTATCATCAAGCCCGGTGGCATGCATGGGCTCGGGCCCCAAAACGCTGCCAAATTCATATAACGCCCTCCAACTGGGGTATTTGCCCACCACTTTTATAGTATAATCGTCAATCTTCTCTATACTTTCAAAACGTTCTCTTGCGTAATTGTTGGTGATCGGATCTTTTATATAATCACTCTTCGCCATTTCAAACGCAAACAGGTAATCATCCGCGGTAACGGGTTTTCCGTCACGCCATTTAACATCAGGGTCCAGTTTAAAATATAATGTTTTATTGTCATCCATTACAGCCCAATGCGTTGCAAGTTCAGGTACCGGCTTTAATGTATCGGGATGTATTGAAATTAATCCCCATAAACAAGAGATGTCCTGCCATACGGCAAACCATCCTGAATTTGCATCAGGCCCATATCTTCGAAATGTCATGGGATAACTGTACACGTAAGTATGGTATACGCCGCCCTGCTTTGCCTTTGGCGATGCAAAAACAGGATCATCGTTGTTGGTTTCCCATTTTATGTCATCGGGTAACGTCGCTTCGGCAGAGAGATGGCCCGGGCCGGTTATCAGCGATAAAAAACAGATTGAAATAATCTTTTTCACAATTCAAGCCCCTTTACTTTTTCAAAACCCCATAAGGATCAACGTCTGTAACCTTGTTAGTGTCCTTAAATGTTCCGTCCGTTACCGGTTTATCGCTTTCAAACCACCATGTCATGTAATCATTAAAATCACTTGTGTATTTTGGATCGTAATTATCAGGATGCGCAAGATTATTGTAATACAGTACCCGGTAATACGGCGCGTTCCAGAACGGAATATATAAAACTTCATCCTTGACAACAATTTCATCAAGCTTATGCATCGCTTTTAAACGTTTATTAAAATCCAGATCTTTTTCGTATATATCAATAAGTTTATCCACCTCGGCGCTTTTATACATAAAGTTGTTACCCACGCTTCCTTTTTGGGCAAAACCCGAAAACAGAGCCCCTTTAGGATTTGGATAAATGCCGCCCGATCCAATATCCATCACAACCTGGTAGAGTTTATCTTTTCTGTCCCCAAGAAATTTTGCTCCGTCAAGAAGCCTGAGCTTCATTTCAACGCCGGCTT
>JAFGOL010000062.1 GCA_016926495.1 Oligoflexia bacterium | reverse complement strand
GCTTTTATATAGTTCTGACCGGAAACTTCGAAACACTCAGGGCAACAGAAAACTGGAGTACGGTCGGAGGCGGGGGCGCCGTGGGATTTAACTGGACCCCTAAAATAGATATAGAGATCTACCTTGACTATTTAAGCCATAAAAACCCGTACGCGTCGATTGCCGAAGCCCTGGGCGAAACGATAACAATGAAAAGCCTGCACGCGGGCGGCAAGTTTGCGTATACATTCGCAACCGTTTTTATACTCAAGGGCGGCCTCGGGCTGATGAAACTGAACAGCCGGATAGGCGAAGAGCCTGCCTCGTCTGAAAATCACCTTGAGATGCTGGTGTCCGGAGGACTTATTCTGCCTATAGGCGGCCTTGATATAATAACCGAGGGAAAATACAGGCGCATATTCGCCGAGGGCGCGGACGTTAACATGATAGGCATAGCCGGCGGGCTCATACTGTATTTTTAAGACTTCTGCTGGCGTATTTTCCTGTGAAGCGAGCTTCTTTCCATTCCGATGGCGTTTGCGGTTTTTGAAATGTTTCCTTCGTAATCGTTAAGCTTCTTTTTAATAAACAGGGTTTCAAACGCGTCCCTCGCTTCCCTAATAGTCTGAATGTTGAAAATCTCGTCAATATCCGAACAAATACCGGGACCGGCAGGAGTAAGACCCGAGCCGATTAAAATTTCACCCGGGAGGCTCTCCCTGTCTATAAGTTGCCCCTTTGTCATTATAACCAGTCTTTCGACAATATTCCTGAGTTCCCTTACGTTGCCGGGCCAGTTATATTTAAGAAGAATATTCATCGCCTGTTCCGATACCTGCTTAAGAGGCCGTCCGTACTGCGTGCAAAATATGTTCATGTAATGATCTATCAGTTCGGAAATATCCTCCTTCCTTTCGCGCAGGGGAGGCACCTGTATGGGAATTACATTCAGCCTGTAAAAAAGGTCGGCCCTGAAATTTCCCTTTTCAATCTGTTCCGCGAGGTCCTTGTTTGTAGCCGCTATTATCCTTACGTCAACCTTGATCTGTTCCGTACCGCCCACGCGTTCAAAGCGTTTTTCCTCGAGTATCCTGAGTATCTTTGCCTGCGTTTTCAGGCTCATATCGCCTATTTCGTCCAGAAAAAGGGTCCCGTGGCTGGCAAGGTCGAATTTTCCCCTTTTCTGACTTACAGCTCCGGTAAATGAGCCTTTTTCATGCCCGAACAGTTCACTTTCAATAAGTTCCTCGGGTATGGCGGCGCAGTTAATATCCACAAAAGGGGCATTTTTTCTGTCGCTGTTTTGATGTATAAGGCGGGCTACAAGCTCCTTGCCCGTTCCGTTTTCGCCGGTAATAAAAACAGAGGAAACAGTTTCCGCTATAGTGTCTATCTGGGATTTCAGGGCCTTCATCGGAGGACTGTTACCTATCATTACGGTCTGGCGCGCTATGGACGATTTAAGGTTCCGGTTTTCCTCCTCAAGCTTTACAAGGGCCGACAGGTTGGAAATCGTGATCAGAAGCTTTTCCATTGATACGGGTTTTTCTATATAGTCGTAAACACCGAGCTTGGTAGCCCTTACGGCGGTTTCTATGTTACCGTGGCCCGACATGGCGATAAAATACGCGGACGGGTACCTGGTCTTTATCTTTTCCATCGCCGTGAGGCCGTCAATGCCGGGCAGCCAGAGATCAAGAAGTGCTATATCAACGGGGTTTTTCCCGTAGTAGTCAAGGGCTTCCTCGCCCGACCCGACAACGTCGACGGAATACCCTTCATCCTCCAGAACGCCGCGTATGGCGTCCGCCACCCTCTCGTCGTCATCTATAATAAGCACCCTGTTTTCAAAACCAGACATAATTCACGCTTCCATTGGTAATTCAATAATAAAGATCATGCCTTTAGGCAAGTTGTTTTCAGCCCTGATATACCCGTTATGGTCCGCCACTATCTTTTTGGCAATGGCAAGGCCAAGGCCGGTACCTGTTTTTTTGGTGGAAAAATACGGTTCAAAAAGCCTCATCCTGAGTTCCTTGTCAACACCCGGGCCGTTGTCCGAGATTTCTATCCTTGTAACGCCTGCGTCCCTGTTTTCGGTAACGGAGATTTCAATACGGCCGTCCTTGGGACTTACGGCGTGAATGGCGTTATCCACAATATTTATGAGCACCCTCTTGAACTGCTCGGGATCGATCTTGATTTTCAGGTTCCTTGAAGCTATCTTGTAAGCCATAGCGAGCTTGGGGTTCGATTCCCTGTACATTGAAAAAACCGGTTCTATAACGTCATTAAGGTTCGTGCTCACGGGTTTTACGTCCGGAAGTTTCGCAAATTCCGAAAATTCATTAACAAGCACCTTGAGGTTGTCAACCTGCTCGATGATCGACCTTGTACACTGGTCAAACACTTCCCTGCCTTCCTCCACCTGCGCGGAAAACCTCTTTTTTATCCTCTGCGCGGAAAGCCTTATAGGGGTAAGGGGGTTTTTTATTTCGTGCGCGATCCTGCGCGCGACCTCCTTCCATGCAAGAGTACGCTGGGCCTGCTGAACTTCGGTAAGGTCCTCCACCAGTATGGCGCAGCCTATGTCCTCGGTTGTATAGAGGCTGAAAAGCTTTACCTGTATCACCCTTGCGTCTTCGCCTATTCTTAGCATTTCCTCCTTTGTTATTGAGGGTTTCCTGGATTCCCTCAATTCCCTGATAAAACCCGAAAAAAGCTCGGCCAGAGGGCTCCGTAAACCCTTTTCGATGGTTTTGCCCATCACGCCGCTCCTGAGCACGTGGAGGATCTTTTCCGCAGCGTTGTTGAAAGTTGTTATAATGCCGGATTCATCAAGGGTAATAACGCCTATATGGATATTATCAAACACGGTTTCAATATAATTCTTCCTTTTTTCCAGCTCCTTGTGGGAAAGTTCAATCTGCATCCTGTTTTTTTCAAGATTAACGGACATGGCGTTAAACGCCTTTATCAGGAACAATAGTTCTTCGGTACCGACTTCCTCAACAAGTATTCCGAGGTTACCGTCCGAGACCTGCTTGGTCCCCTCGGCGAGAAGCTCAATGGGTACCGTCATTTCCTTTGCCAGGTAATACCCGCTCCACGCGCCGGAAAAAATTATCAGCAGGGTCATCAGCACAAGTATTACAAAATAAATGGACTTCAGCGGATACTTAAGGGGGTTTACCTTTTTATAGTCGATGGAGCTGCCCCTTACGTTTTCCAGCTTGGAGATGAGAGTACCCGGTATAAAATAATCGGCCACAACGACCGCCACTATTTCGCCGTACTCGTTGTCAACAGGCACCACGGTCCTTATCACGTCCCCGCCGCCTATCTTTTGAACAATGGTGTCTGTTTTTCCCAAAAATCCCCTTTCCAGAAAATCGTCAGGGGCCATGGGGAAGTCGGGATTTTCGTCATCCCTCGCTGTTTTTATAATTCTTTCTGATTCCAGATCGTCGTAGTACTCAAACGCGTCAATGTTAAACTCGTTCCTGGACCAGCTTATTATGCCGGAAAGCCTGACCCTCTTTGAAAGCAGGTAAAGTCGCTCGTACTTGATCCTTGTAACAAGGTTCCTTGCGAAAAGCTCGGAATTTTTTTTAACCTCCCTGTAATACGCGTCGACAATTTCAATGGCGTCTTCAAAGGATTTGCTGATCTGCACGGAAAACCACTTGTCAAAGCTGGAATTTATGTAAAAGGCGCTGATCGTGAAAAGCAGCAGCGTGGGCACAAGCGAGAACACGATGAACGCGATCATCAGCTTTGCCTTGAGCTTTGATCCTATTACGCGGTTGCGGCGCTCGACCATCAGCTTTACGCCGGCACGGAAAATAAAAAAGATCAGTACAAGGATGAGTATTACGTTAAGGTTTACAAGACCGAAAAAGAATATGCTGTTAACAAAAGGCAGTTCCTGGCTGAGATGGTGAAACTGGAGTTCCACAAACGTGAGGCCGATGAAGCAAAGCAGTACCACCCAGATGGCAACACGTTCACGTTTCCTTCTTTTACGCTCCTTGTTTGCATTTTGTTCATTTTTCAATGATAAACGGTTATCAAAGGAGTCCCGAGTTTCCCTGTTTTTTTTCAAGTTCCTCAAACCTCTTTCCAAGGTGTTCTGCCATCTCATTAAACGAATCAGCGAGTTCCTTGAATTCGTCCCCTTTTCTAAGATGGACCCTTGCGGAAAAATCACCGTTCCTGAGATCAATGATCTTTCGCCTCATAACCATGATGGGACCGGCCATCCTGTGCGTCACAATTATTCCTATAAAAAACAAAAAACTGACCAGCATGAAAGAGAGGGCTACAAGATATAGCGCTATCTTTTTCTGGTCACTAAGTATGAGTTTCATAATATCCGGGTTTTTGCTGTAATTCGGGATGAATATCTGGAAGTTTTCATGAACAAAATAAAAAACATGGCCTGAAAGTATAAGGGTTAAAAGCGCGCCCAGGGCCGCAAGCAGCAGGGCGTACTTGATCTGGAACTTTTTATCAATGATAAAAATGGACCGTGTCAGTATATTTGAGCGTTTTCCTGCCAAAACAGCTTAACCTCCTGAAATACAAAGCCTATTATATAACTTTATACTTAATGTCCGTAGTGGTCAATCTTATTTAACCCGGGGGCCATATGCCGCCCGGGCGTATCTATGGAACATACTCCAAATTTACACGCCGTTTATGGAATATGGCGCAAAAGTAATTCCATACCGGCTCAACTTGTTTGGAAAATTCCCGGCACACGGGTTACGGCAATAAGTGTTCAAGTTGCTCGCCTAGGTCGGTGGGGCTTAAAACTCCGTCTGCTCCGGAAGACTTTATACCGCTTAAAAAATAAACCAGATGCTCTATGTTAAGGGGTTTGGCGGTATACGCGACAGCGCCAAGCTCCCTTGCCCTGTTCTTGCTCTCATCAATTATGCGGTTTGAATGTACCATGCTCCTTATCGGTGAGTCCGCCTTTTGAAGCTCTGCCAGAAAAGCATACCCTGTCTTTACATCGCCCAAATCAATATCAACTATGGCGTGCGTTATCTGCTCATGCTCTGTCAGCTTTAGTGCCTCATCAACAGTATGGGCATCATACAATGTTATAATTTTTGAAAGCCGCTCATTTGATTTTATTATGTTCATAACTCCGGCCCTGTACAGGGTTTCGTCCTCAAGAAGCAGGATTTTAAATTTTTGCTTCTTAAAACCGGTTATAAGCCTGTCTATTTCGGTTTCGTCAGCCTTAAGTTCCTCTATGTATGTTTCCCTGATATGATTAGGCAATTCATTAAGTCCCTGCATCGTTTCAGGCTGATTTGAACACGGCAGTTTGATAATAAATTCAACTCCGGCATTGTCCGGAAGATTCGCAGCTTCTATTTTTCCGCCGTGAAGATTTACTATTTTATGGGCCGATGCAAGCCCAAGGCCTGTGCCTTTGGGTTTACCCTTGGTGAAAAAGGTCCCGAAAAGCCTGGGTATATCTTCTTCATTAAACGCCGGGCCGTTATTTGATATTCTTATCTCGACATAGTTATTGTCGTTTACCATGACATCATTGCTTGAAATAAAGACTGTGCCCTCCTCTTTTTTGCCTATTACGGTTATAGCCTCAATACCGTTGCCCACTATGTTGATAAACACCCTTGATATTCTTTCTTCGTCCAGAAGCGGTTTTTGGGCGTGTTTTAAATTGTATTTAAAAGATACGTCCTTCTGCTGATGGGCCTGGCATGCCTGGCGTATTGAATAATTTATCACCGCAGGCAACGACGTTGCGGAAGTTTCAAGAGCTACGTCGCGCGAAAAGTCCATTATATCTTCAAGCATCTTATCAACGTCCTTAATAGACTTATCAATGCTTTTAACGGCCCTATCCAGCAATGCGGAATCATTCTTATAGCCGTCTATTGAACCCAAAAGCAGCCGCAACTGGTTAAACGGTTTTCGCACGTCGTGCGCGAGCATGGCCGTTGTCTGGCCTATGGCGGCGAATTTTGACTGCTGTTTTAACTCCTTGTTCTTCAGGTTTAATTCGGTGGCTAACTTGTGAAGGTTATTCAAAACTATAAAATCCATATCAGAAAAATCATTAAGATTTTCCGGGTTATTAATTATTCTCTCTGCCAGGGCCTGGTATCTTTTGAATTCTTTTCTTAATTTGCGTATTATATAAAAGATTAAATAAAAAATCAGAAATATCTGAAAAAACACTGTAGACCAG
>JAFGOL010000061.1 GCA_016926495.1 Oligoflexia bacterium | reverse complement strand
GCGGCAGATACCCAAGCTGTACAGCCTGCCTTGTAAGGGAAAACGCGCCCGAAATGACTGCCTGAGATGCTATAATCGTTGCGCATGTTGCTATTATCACAAGAGGATAGAGAGCCCATTCCGGAGCGAGCCTGTAAAACAGGTTTTCTATATTTTCCGGATTCTTTAAAAGATAGGCTGCCTGTCCAAAATAATTCAACACCAGCCCTGGTAACACAAAGAAAAACCATGCATAACGTATAGGAGTTTTGCCAAAATGACCCATATCAGCGTATATTGCCTCAGCTCCGGTAATTGAAAGAAATACAGCCCCAAGTATTACAAATCCATGCCACCCGTGATGAATAAAAAAGAGTATTGAATAATAAGGGTTAAGCGCCTTTAAAACTTCCGGAGCAATAACAATCCATCTCATTCCGAGTACGGCAAGAGTCAAAAACCACACAACTATGACAGGACCGAAAACATACCCCACTTTTTCAGTGCCGTTCCTCTGAAATAAAAAAAGAAGACTAAGGACAACTATGGATATCGGGACAACATATGGCTTGAAAACAGATGTAGCCACATTCAGACCTTCCACAGCGCTTAAAACTGAAATAGCAGGTGTTATCAAGCCGTCGCCAAAAAGCATGGAAGTTGCAAAAAGGCCTATGAAAATAAAAAAAATCTGAATCTTCCTGTTATCTGTCCTTCTTAAACGGGTGAGAAGAGTCATGAGTGCAAGAACACCTCCTTCACCCTTATTATCAGCATTAAGAATCAGTGATACATATTTAATGCTTATAATAAGAACAAGTGCCCAGAATATCAAAGATACAGCACCCAGAATATTGAGCGCATTGGTTTCAAAAGCATTGTTTCCGGTAAAACATTCCCTGAGTGCATAAAGAGGGCTTGTGCCGATATCACCGAACACAATTCCAAGAGCTCCTATAACAAGGAACTTTAAGGATGTCTTTCCATTGGCTGTTGAATTATTTTGCATCACACCTGTAAATCCGGAAAATCGGGGATTTACTTCTTATGATTCCTCCTGAATTATCTGGTCATAAAATTCAAGATAATTATCAGGATTCTCTGATGCGCGCATTTTGATGGCAAATCTTGGATGAAGGTTCATCTGTCCCGTAATAAAATAGGGGATCTGATAGCCCCACTCCATTTTATTATTTTTAAGAAGGGGTATGAACTCATCCTGTACGCATTTAAGAATCGGTCTTAAATCAAACTTTGGATTTTTAAGAAATCCTACGATAAGCTCAAGGGGACAGTTGCCTGCCCCCCTGCCCATACCGTTAATTGTTGCGTCAATACGGCTCGCACCGCGAATTACAGATTCGATGGTATTGGCATAGGCAAGCTGCTGATTATTATGGGTATGTATGCCTACCTCCTTGCCGGTGCCTTCCATGGCCTTGAGATAAATATCGGTCAGTTCGCGTATCTGTTCAGTATAGAAACTGCCAAAACTGTCCACAATGTAAACAGCATCAGCAGAACTTTTTGCAATCACATCCAAAGCCTCAACAAGGTCCTTTTCATGGACAGTGGAAACAGCCATGAGATTTACTGTTGTCTCGTATCCCTTCTGATGGGCGTCTTCAACCATGTCAAGAGCTGTTGGAATCTGGTGTATGTAAGTGGCAACGCGTATAATGTCAATACAGCTCTTTTCCTTTGGAAGAATGTCCTCATGATAATTCGTGCGTTCAGCATCCGCCATGACTGAAATTTTTGTAGCGCCCTTATTGTCACCTGTAATTTTTTTTATCATATCCTCGTCACTGTATTTCCATGCGCCGTTGTCTTTTGCCGGAAATATCTTTTTATCCGCCTTATACCCTATTTCCATGTAATCAATACCGGCAGCCACACATGTGTCATATACTTTCTTGACAAATGCTTCCTCAAAAAAATGGTTGTTTATAAGGCCGCCGTCACGGACTGTGCAATCAAGAATTTTTATATCAGGCCTGTATGTGAGCCAGGTACCTTTTGCATCCTTATCTCTTTTGTGCTGTATCATATTATTTCCTCTGTCAGAATAAAATTTTCAAATTATAAAAAACGAAATAAAGCTGATTAATTTACCAGCAAACCTGAATTATGGCAATAATTACTTTCTATACTGTCAAGTATTGACAAAGTCCAACTCATGCGGTAATTTATATACGAGGTAAGTTGTTATGGTACTTACAGTAAAATTTTCAGGTATTATGCTTGCTGCTTCAGTTATTTATATCCCTCTGTTGCAGGCGGACTGTTACACCACATCCCCCCAATCCCGCTCCTTTCTGGCTCCGGCCTCCATCACAAGAACAGGTTTTTTAAGAGATTTATCCGATGAAAAATATCAACTTTTTGTAAGATCCGTATCCGACAGAAAAATACTTTCTCCCTATACCGCTGTACAGGAAAATGTGAATTCATTATTAGTTTCAAAAGCATTACATTACGTTCTGATGCAGACAACATGGGATAAAACCGGAAAAGACTTCGAATACCGGGATACCCATCCCGTAGTCCAGTACCATAATGCACAACACTGGAAAGAACTTCTGGAATTTGTCAGCATGCTGTTTAAATCAAAAAACCTGCCACTGCATGAGAATACAGACTCCCTGCGTTTAACCCGCATTTCTCACAGATTTTCTACTGCGGACGCAAACTGCCTCTCATATTTTGCGTCGAAGTGTTAAAACGACATCGACAT
>JAFGOL010000060.1 GCA_016926495.1 Oligoflexia bacterium | reverse complement strand
TTCGTCCGGCTGCCGCCCGCATGGGGGTAGAACTGCTTGAATTGCCGGCAAAGGACGCTGAAGAACTTAGAGAAGTCCTGAAAAGAAAAGCTGTCAATATTAACAGCCGTACCGATGCAATAGTTATAATAGTAGAACCGTTCTCAGGTTTGCCTGAGGGGTTTGCCGCCATGGCTGATTTTGCGAAAAGGCATTCAATCCCCATAGGGGGGATCATGTACAGGGACAGGATAGATGATTCTCTATTTGGTTATATCCCTTTAAATGTGCCTGTCGGTAAACAGTCCGCTTTTCTGGCAGACAAGGTGTTAAAAGGCATTCCTGCCGGCTCATTGCCTGTTGTTTCAGCTGAAAGTCATTTTACCTTCAATTATCGTGCTGCCCGCAAGCTTGGTCTGAATGTAAGCGAGGGAATGCTCAGCAGGGCAAACGAGGTTATCCGCTGATATATGGCGCCTGCAAAAAAAACAAGCTTGTTCAGGCATAGAAGTTTAACCATGACCCTGGCCGTGGGATTTTTTTCCCTCTGCGTACTGGTGCTTGTCATCGGTAGTATTTTAAATGTGGTTTTGAATTTTAACACCCAGCAGCGGCTCATTGCCGACCGGCAGCAGCTTATTGCCCAAAATGCCGCAAATGCGGTAAGAAACTATATTCAGGGTAAAATATCCGTTTTGGAAAATGCAATTACCCTGTCAAACATGGCGCACGAGGGAATAAAAAAGAAACAGCTGGTTCTTGATAAAATAATGGGCAAGGAGCTTTCGTTTCGACAGATGGTGCTGGTGGCCAGGCAGGGACGGGAACTGGCGCGTGTTTCGCGTATGTCGCAGTCGTTGTCCGCCCGCCTGATGAAGGAAAACAAGGGTATTGTCGTTACCAGAGACATAAAAGACATTTCCACGGGCTCTGTTTATGTTGATGATATAACCGGTGAACCCATGATGCTGGTTTCCCTGCCGGTAAAGGACGTTTTCGGCGATTACAATGAGATACTGATTGCCGAGGTTAATCTGAAGTTCATGTGGGATGTTATTGATTCCCTCCACGTCGGTAAGGGCGGGTTGGCCTACGTGGTCGACAGCCACGGCAACCTGATCGCGTTTCGTGATATAAGCCGGATTTTGAAGGGCGAGAACCTGATGGGGCTGGATATTGTTAAGGAGTGGCAGGGACAGGCAGCGGGGACTGTAACATCGAAGGTGAGTACGGGCAGGGGTATCATGGGAACATATGTCGTAGCTTCCTTTGAACGCCTTAAAACGCCGGAATGGGCTGTGATTGTCGAGCTTCCTGTAGCCGAGGCTTATAAAAGCATTATTGATCAGATAATACTTGCTGCCGTTGTATTGGTTCTTTGTATTGTACTGGCGATTCTGTTCGGCATATGGTTCTCGAAAAGCGTTACGCGTCCGATCATTAGTTTATGCGATGTCGTTCAACGGGTCGGTACGGGGGACAGAAGCGTCGAAATTCCCGTGGAAACAGACGACGAAATAGGGAAACTTGCAGCCAGTTTTAACCAGATGGTCTCTGATCTGCGCGACAAGGAAAAGCTTCATCAGAAGTACGTTCATGCCGAGAAACTCGCCGCCATAGGCCAGATAGTAAGCGGTGTCGCCCATGAGATCAATAACCCTCTCAGTATTATTCTCGGTCATACGCAGCTTTTGATCGAACAGGCCGGGACCGATAGTGAATTTTGTGCCTCGCTGAGGTCTATCGAACGCGAAATATTCCGCTGCAGTGAGTTGCTGAAGGGCCTGCTTTCTTTTTCGCGCATGGGCAGAAGCGACAGCATTGAAAGTATTGATATTAACACTGCGGTTGATGAAATTATCAAGCTTATCGAAGTGCAGACAAAAATAAAAAATGTGAATGTGAACAAGCAGTATGCTTCCGACTTACCCCAAAGCGTTATTAACAAAAACCAGATCCAGCAGGTAATATTGAACCTGTGTAATAATGCCATTGACGCCATGCCTGACGGAGGGAGCCTGACAGTGGAGACGAAGGCAGAGGAAGGACGTATAGAAATAAGTATTACAGATACCGGAGTGGGAATGAAGGAAGACGTGAAGGATCATCTGTTCGAGGCGTTTTTTACCACGAAACCCATCGGAAAAGGCACAGGTCTGGGCCTGAATTTATGCAATGAAATAGTAAAGGGCCATAACGGTACGATTAATGTTTACAGCTCCGAAGGAAAGGGAACGACATTTAACGTAAGGTTGCCTATTGTCTGAGAAAGCGGACCTGATTGAATGGTGGGAAGTGCAGGGCTCGAACCTGCGGCCCTCTGCTTGTAAGGCTAAAAAATTCAAATTAATCAAATTCCTGAAAACAAGTACAGAAAACATTCAGCTTTGGGATACAAATCCCCTGTAAATTTTGCAAAGGAGTACAGCCTTAACAAATGTGCTTAAGAGAGAACATATGTTTACTTTTTCCTTGCAAGATCAGGTGTTTCAAGACTTCAGTTCTCAAAACTTTTTACAACTTAACTTTTACAACCTTTCCATTTTCCCAGATAATCAAGGGAAGGCCTGATTTTTTGTGCTCTTTTACCAACTTCCTTATAGCCTGTTTCATCGCCTGTTCGGCTTTATCCTCTAGGGATAATAATCCATTCTTCTTATTCATAACTTGACTCCAAATTGTGTTAATATATCGTTTAATTTATTCTTTTTAATAATATTTATTGTTTTGCCTTTTGATTTGGCAACAAGCTCAGGCTTTATCCCTGAGTTATCAAAAAAAAGCCATGAATCAGATAAACTCAAATAACTTTCAAAAAAATTTATAATGCTGCGAGAGAATCTTCTTATAACATCTTCATTAGGAATATTATGCCCACCATTACTAACCCTTTGTTTAATCCTCGCAATTGAAAGTTGAGAATGAGGAACCCATAAAAAGAAAATGTGTAATTTATATCCCCTATCTTTTAATCTTTTAAATAATTTTAAATACGTCTTTCCTGAAAGAGTTGTTTCAAAAGCAAAATCCTGACCTTTTTTTGAGAATTCATCAATTTGTTCTAAAACAAGTTTACCAGCTTTTATTGCGACGTGATCAGGAAAAAAAGGTGACAAGCCCATAGCAATTAAATCAGCATTAATAAAATTAGGACAATCAACAAATTCAGGTAAAAATTCTTTAGCAAATGTTGTTTTTCCTGAACCATTAGGTCCAGCTATAATATACATATGTTTATCTTTCATCTTGCAAAAGTATAAGCTTTGCGTTTATTTATGTCTAGAAAGAAGTGGTGGGAAGTGCAGGGCTCGAACCTGCGGCCCTCTGCTTGTAAGGCAGATGCTCTCCCAGCTGAGCTAACCTCCCACTGTGGTAAGAACAGAACAACTTTTAGCATAGCCTTTACTTTAGTCAAGATTTTTTATAAGCGTTAAAAGGTTCTATCTGAACAACGATATTAACCGATTCCGCCATGTTTTCGTAAATGCTCTTTTTGATATCACGCGCAATATTGTATCCTTCCGCAACCGAAATATCGGGATTAACCTGTACGTGCAAATCAATATACAGTTCGGAACCCGCGTGCCTGGTCCTCAGGGCATGGACCGCCATCACACCCTTTACGTCAAGCGCAAGTTTTTGTATCAGCTCTATTTTTTCGGAAGAAGCCGAAGCGTCAACAAGCTCAAACCACGCGGGTTTCAGCACTTCAAAGGCGCTCTGGAATATTACAAGTGACACGGCTATGGCCCCTATATGGTCAAGAAAGTAAAAATCAGGCAGCAGTATCGAGCAAAGAACAGCAATAAACGCCGGGATGGAACTGAAAACATCGCTCCTGTGATGCAGGGCGTTAGCGGTGAGCGCTGATGACTTCAGGAGGGTTCCCAACTTGTAGCTCCACCTGTACAGCCATTCCTTGAACACTATTGAGACAAATATTGATGCCAGTGCCAGCACTGAGGGCGAAGCGTCGTGCTTTTGCTTGATTGATAATATTGCGTTATAACAAAGTCCGGCGGCTACAAGAAACAGGGATATCCCTATGAATATTGTTACGATTGTTTCAATTTTGCGGTGCCCGTAAGGATGAGTGTTGTCAGGAGGCTTATGCCAGTAGTGTACACCTATCAATATTGCTATATCGGTTACGGAGTCGGATAGGCTGTGTACCGCGTCCGCGATTACTGCCTGGCTGTGTCCGAAGTAACCTCCCGTAAATTTGATGCTTACGCAAAACAGGTTTACAAAAAAACTGACCCATGTAACCTGCTTTGTTTTGGCGACTGTTTCCATCCGCTGAGTTTAAACCCTGATTTTTTTAATATCAACAGGATTTCATTTAGAAAAAGTAGGAAAGTCCGGCCGATAAGGTTAAATTATTCCCGTCGTCGGTACCGTATGGAACAAATGATCCGGTATTTCCCGAAGAGTTTACCGAAACGTCACCCCAGAGGCAGCCTGTAACCGGGAAAAACAGCTTCTGGCCCAGTGTAAAAGTACTGCTCCATTCAGCGGGAGTTATTTCCCACGTGTTGCCCGAATATTCAAGAGCGTCGGGATATTTCCTGTAAAAATCCGTGTTGAACCAGGCAATAACATAGGTCATTTCAAAGATCCTGTGACAGATTGTTATGCCTGCACCCAGCGAATAATGAGAGTATGGATCAAGTTTTTCAAATACAAGCTCATCCCGAATGTACGTTTTGTCTTCGGGAATTTCTTCAAGGCTTGAGGCCGCGGGCGCCGCTGTCTGGTAAGATCTCAGATCATATATGAAGGAGGGCGTAAGGCTTATACTGGTCCTTCTTTCATTGAAAATAAGGTAAAGGGAAACAGAACCCCATACGCTTGTGATAAGGCCGCTTTCCCTTGATGTTTCGCTCAAAGGTAAAGACATTGTTAAAGCAGCCGTAATGTTTGTGGAGGGATACATTGATGTCGTGGGCGTGCCGCCAGCCGGTGAGCCGTAGCTTAATGTCACCGTGGGATCATTAAGCCTGATGTTGCTGTCGTCGTAATACCTGGCCCAGCTCCATGAAGCCGAGGGAACAATCGTGACGTAGAGATCATTGCCCGGAATTATGGTTAACATTGCCTTAAACGTGTTGTCAAGGTTGCTGTCCGAGTCAACATTGTAATATACATGGTTGAGCAGGGCAAGATAAATACCGGTATCGCCGTCTTCAACGCTTTCGTCTTTTTGGGTGTCAAAAGCGTAAGCCTTTACGGACACAAATATAAGAGGAAAAAATAGTATAATTATATTACGCACTGTTCAGAATTTTGTAGATTATTGTTTTTTTTATGTCAAGCACAACATTTTTGATTTAATTTCTTGCTGTAAAAATCAGAGTAAAGTAAAATTTTATGGTGCAAAAAAAAACAGGGATTGTTTAAGACGAAAATATAAAGTCTGACATAGAATTGCATGAAGCTTGATAAACTACTTGAATTTTTCGCAACCAATTCCGGGCACAGCTATCCGGCTCTGCTCGATGTATGCATGTACCTGGACTGTTGTGCGAAGCTTCCCGAGGGGTTTTCACGGGAAACAATAGGCAACCTGTTCTTAATTACTCTGGACATGTCTGTTTCGCGTTGTGACGCGGCCAGTGCGTCTTTTTTGTTCAAAGGCTGGCTGAGGTTTCTGCTCAAATTCGAAAGAGATCCTTTCAGCCACGATGTTATTTCAAAAATACCGGACTGTTTGAAAAGCGAAATAATAAAAGACGACATGAATTTTACGGACTACCTGGGCAGATACTGGAATGATTCTCCTTATGACAATGATATCCTTTCTTACGGTAACGTCGGGCAGTTCGACGGTAATATCGACTTTGAATTTCTGAAGTTTTTGAAAAACCCGCTTTCAGATAATTATGTTTATGAAAAAATTCCGGAAATTCAGGCTGACGGTTTGGACGAAGACCGGCTGCAGTCCCTGTATTTTATTTTCTGTAAATACTACGCTGAAGGCAATTACGAAAAGGCTCTCCGCGTCCTTAACCATTTTCCGAAGAACTGGAAAACATTCTGGAACGCGCATCTTTGTGATCCCAAATGCAATGATTATATAGACGGTCTTCTCTACATGCTGAAAAAGCAGGAAGACCTTATGGAATTCCA
This sequence comes from Oligoflexia bacterium, assembly GCA_016926495.1. Lineage (GTDB taxonomy): Bacteria > Bdellovibrionota > JAFGOL01 > JAFGOL01 > JAFGOL01 > JAFGOL01. The sequence continues at coordinate 1,294 of JAFGOL010000060.1, read as the reverse complement.
GAACGTTTTCATTATACAGTTGGAACTCAGGAAGCTGAAAAACTTTGCCGGAGGCAACCTTGCCGAAGACGGAGGCGTTGATGACGACATATTGAGAGAGATAACCGCCGAGCTTGAAAAGGAGGCGCTCGCGGGATGTACCGACGACGAACTGGTCGATAAATTTACATTGAAGTTGTATGAAAAGGCAATATTTACCGAAGTATTGAAGCTGTTTGAATCAATACCCAGGAATGTCCTGAAGAACCACAAACTCGCCATATACATGGACGTCAAGTACCTGCTTGAGTTTTGCGGGGATAACGGAATAGCGCGGGCGGACGAAGTACTTGCCAGAATAAACAGGTATCTTTTTAACGAGGTTAGTGATTCGTCCAGCGGCGTTAATTTGGTTACAGGCATGCTGCGGGCCGGTAATTTCAGGGGAATTTCGGGATACTTTTCGAGGCTGGGTTACCTTCTTGAGCCTGACAGCATTGACATGGAAATGCTTTTTGAATCCCTGATTGGTTTTGTGGCATCAGGCAGACTTGAAAAAAAACAATACAGGTATTTCAGGGAAGCTTTCACCGAGATCAAGTTCCCGCAGTTTGCCATTCTTTCCGCGATGCTTGATGTTTTTAACACTCCGGACGGCGATACCGGGGCGCTGGCCGGGACGGTAGCCGCCAGCCTTCCCTTATTCAGGCGGCATTCACAGACGTTTTACATGCTTTGCGACGCGGTTATAAACGCCAGGCTTGAGCTTCCGCTCCATCAGGCTTTTGTGAACGGACTGCTGGTAAGTCCCCTCGGGGACAACCATATCCGCAGCCTTTTGTACGTTCTTATCGAACATTTTTATGATCAGCAATACAGGGATTTTTCAAAAGGATTTGATAAATCGCGTATATCACGAGACGTATTAAACAGGCTTGAATCCTCAATGGACAGGATACTTGACGATTATTTTGAAGACGAAAAAACGGCTGACGAATATCAGGATAAGTTTGACGCCATAGAAAAATGCAGGGATTTTATTTCCTACCTGAGGACCCGGCCTTTTGGAGACACTGCTTATGAGTATTAAAAACCCTTTTGAAATTCTGGGAATAGAACCCGCGAATTATGACGACGCACGTCTGAAGCAGGTTTATCTTGATCTGGTAAGAAGGTTCACCCCGGAGCGGGCCCCCGAAATGTTCAGGGAAATCAGGAAGGCGTACGACATTATAAGGAATGCGAAATCACCGTACGAGATTTTGTCTATTACACCTCTGAATCCCCTTGATGAAAATTTGTCGAAGGAAACGCT
>JAFGOL010000059.1 GCA_016926495.1 Oligoflexia bacterium | reverse complement strand
CTCTTTAGACTTTTTATTGCCTTTTAGGAGGTTTTGCCACCTTAATTTTTACTCAACTTTTGTCCGAATTTTTCAACCAATTATAGAATAAGTCTTTCCTGCATTACTGATTCACAAAATAAATTCAGGGGAGCCAGTATTAAAAATGCCGTTATAACCACTCTATTCATGGTTGGTACCTCCAGATTTTCTGACAGTATATATAAACCTATAAAATAATCAAGAAAAAACTTGCAACCAGTTGTTATTGCTGCAATAAAAGTGATGTTTTATTTATTACCGCCAGAAAATTTCTGTTGTTTTCCGTAAAATTTTCAGGGTCCAGGATAACAATATCAATCTTTTCATCACAGATTTTTTTAAAGTCCCTTGATATTTTCAGTCCCAGATCAAATCTTTCCCTGTCAGAAATACCGGGAATAAGCAGCAGAATGTCAATGTCGCCGCCGGGTTTATTACTTGTTACCCTTGAGCCGAAAATATACTTTTCCCCTTTCACGCCTTTAAGCGCGGCTTCAAGGGCCTTGTGTTCTGTTTGAGTGAGCATCTTCATAAATCAAACTATCTTTTTTTTCTTAAGATATTTTTGCAGGTTTTTAAACGTCTTTTCAATCAACAGTTTATATTCATTGCCAATCTTTTCATAAAGAATTTTTATCTTGTCAGGCAGGTAATCATGCGCGATCTTGTTCCTTGTTTCCCTTAAATCCACCCAGTCATCGGCATTTTCAATAATGTCGAGTTTTACCATCAAATTCAGCCTGTCCCTTAAAGTCCCGCCGGTGTCACCTGCTTCAAAAAGCTCAACAGCCTTGAACATTTTTGACATAAACAGTTCTACCAGCCTCTCAAACCTGCTAACAAGGGCGTCAAAAGGCTCAAGGTCTTCAGGGGAATAATTTACGGAAGGATCAAATTTTTCCGCCTTTTTTACGGAACTTAAAAACAGTTCATAAGCCTTTTGAATTTTATTGTATTCAGCATGAATGATCTGAACCTTAGGCGTCATTATTCACCCATCTTGGTCTTGCCCTCAAAGACAACACCTTCCTCCATTACTATAATAGGCGCCGTAAGGTTACCCTTAACCATCGCGGGCTTGAATATCTCAATTCTTGATCTTGCAACTATGTTACCCACGACCTTGCCGCTTATAATAACAACCTCTGCGTCAATATTTGCCTTAACAAAGGCGGTTTCCTCTATGATAAGCACGTCATTCGTGAAGATTTCACCGTCGAATTTTCCGCCGAGCCTGACAATGCCCTCAAAGGCAAGCTTGCCTTCGAATTCGCAACCGGCCTCAATAATAGCGGAAACATTCTCGCTGACCCTGGAATAGTATTCCCTGTTCATTGCGGCCTGCTGCATAATTCCCCCAACAACCTGTCAAAGTCTTCCCTGTTAAAATACTCTATAATAAATTTGCCTTTTTCGTATTTTCCCCTGATCTGTACCTTGGTGTGGAACCTTTCCCTGAGCGTGTCTTCGTACTGGGAAAAAACAGCGTCATTTTCATTAGCGTCCTGCCGGGGCTTTGCCGCCTGTACGGCATTCCAGCCTTCCCTGTTTAACTTTTTAACGAGATTTTCCGTTTCCCTTACCGAAAACTTTTTATCAACAATAAACGCGGCAGCCTTTAGCAGGGAGTTTTCGTCTTCAATCGAACATAACGCCCTTGCGTGACCCATTGCTATGTTGCCGTCTATAATTTCCGACTGAACACCTTCGGGCAGTTTCAGCAGCCTCAGGTAATTTGTAATGGAGCTTCTTTCCTTGCCGACTTTTTTTGAAACATCCTCCTGCGTCATCGAGAATTCCTCTATAAGCTGCTTATAGGCCCTTGCCTCTTCAATGCTGTTAAGATCGGCTCTCTGTATGTTTTCAACAAGCGCGGTCTGTAACGCCGTTTTGTCGGAAACATCCTTTACGACGACAGGAATGGCGGAAAGTCCGGCCAGCTTTGAAGCGCGCCAGCGCCTTTCGCCGGCTATAATTTCATACCTGCTTCCTCTTGTTCTCACAACCAGAGGCTGTATTACGCCGTTTTCCCTTATGGATTCTGCAAGTTCCAGTAATCTATCGTCGTCGAACGTCTGCCTGGGCTGGTGGTTGCACGGCGATAAAAGCTCAACCGGACACATAAAATATTTTTTATCTGCTGTAAACCTTTCTGTTTCAATTACGTTATTTCCGGGGGCGCTGCTTTCAACGTCGGGCAACAGCGATGCCAATCCCCTTCCCAAAACTTTTCTTGCCCTGTTTGGATCATGCTTCACTTCTATTGACATTATCAATGACCTCCCTTGTCAGATTTAAATAGCTTATTGCACCGCTGGAATTAATATCATATAGAATTGCAGGCTTACCGTGGCTGGGAGCCTCGCTGAGTTTTACGTTTCTTGGTATAACGGCTGTAAAGACCTTGCCTTTAAAATAGCCCTTGACCTCGTTAGCGATCTCAAAGGAAAGCCTGTTCCTTTTATCAAACATGGTAAGAAGCACACCCTCTTCCTCAAGCTGCGGGTTTAGCCTTCTTTTAATAAGGTCCACGGTTTTATAAAACTTGCTGATACCCTCAAGGGCAAAGTATTCACATTGCAGGGGAACAAGAAACGTATGAGCAGCGACGAGGGCGTTTATGGTGAGTATGCCCAGCGACGGAGCGCAATCAATAATAATAAAATCGTACCTGTCAAGCAGGGGCGCTACGGCGTCTTTCAGCCTTACCTCCCTTGCCATCTCGTTTACAAGCTCAGGTTCAGCTCCGACAAGATCACTGCCCGCAGGTACCAGGTCCAGGTACGCAAGTTCAGACTTTCTTATTGCTTCATGGATTGGAATTTCGCCGATAATAACGTGGTATATATTGTTATGCTCGCAGGTATTGGTATCAAAACCCAAACCCGAGGTGGCGTTTGCCTGCGGGTCAAAGTCAATAAGCAGGGTACGCTTTTCCGCTGTTGCCAGCGACGCTGAAAGGTTAATGGCCGTAGTAGTTTTTCCGACACCGCCCTTTTGATTTGCAATAGCAATGACTCTTGCCCGTGCCATAACCGCACCCCCTAACCCTGATTAAAATGGAGTATAAATCAAATATTTTTAAAAGCAACTGGTGAATGTTCCACGTGAAACATTTTACATAGCATAGGTAATTGGGTATATTTGGGTAACATTTTGATTTTATTAAATCGTGTTTTGTGTTTTATAAAGTCTGTCTTGAGTTTCTTACATAAGGACGTGCACTGTTGTCCAAAATAAATAGATTTGCCTGTTTTTAAGTTTTCAAGTACTCGTAATTATTGATGTTAGATTTTGTTTTTATAGT
>JAFGOL010000058.1 GCA_016926495.1 Oligoflexia bacterium | reverse complement strand
CTAAACCATATGACTGTTTTTGATGATTATTCAGCGGCAATCCAAAACCTGATCGGGGATATTACCCGCAGGGTCCATGAGTTGTCATATATAGACCCCGACAAGGTATCGGTTATACTTAAACGTTCCAGAAGCAAAAACGACGAGGGCGTTTGGGCTGAAGTGACAGGGCTTGAGCCCGAAGGCGAATCACTCAAACTGACTCACGGAAGAACAGAACGTTTCTTTACCTCCAAATCACTGCTGCTGAACGGAAATATGGTCAAATACGTAATAGAATTTTACGTGCCGAGGTTCATCAATCTCCCGTTCATGGAAAAAATAATTACCGTATTTCACGAACTTTACCATATCAGCCCGAAATTCGACGGCAATCTGCGTTTTTTCTCGGGCAAAAACTACATGCACGGCGACTCCATAGAAAGGTATGATCTATACATGGAGTATCTTGTTTCCAAGTATCTTCAAACAAACAGCGACTACGTAGAATTTCTGAAACATAATTATGAGAACCTGCGGAACAAGGCTGCCTTTAAAACGCTCGGCACAATAGTGCCCAAGCCGGAGCTGTTCAGAATTACCTGGGCTTAAACCCCGGTATTACACTGTTCTGTAGATCTGATAATCAATGTGCGGGAAAATGTTATCCCTTCTCTCAACCTCTGCGAGATAATCCATATCCAGACAATAGTTCATAATGCCGTAATAAATCTTGTTAAACCGGGTAATATGATCTTTTACCCTCTTACATGAATACTCGACCATAGTCCCGCTGTTCATTATAAACGCCCAGTCCGAACTTTGTGCAAGCAGCAGTTCCCTGGCCGCCTGGTTAAGCGCCCTGGCCAGATTTTGATCAGGCGTGGTGAACCTGTTCGCAAGCTCTACCATCCTGTCTGCCATTATATGCAAATGGGGATAAATCCAGTCATTCGTTCCGTTAAGCCATACTTCATAATATCCCTTGTTTCCCCAACTCGAACCGGAAGGAGTGGCAAGCTGGTTTTTGGGATACTCTCTTAAATATTCCCAGGGTGTTATTGTACGCACTGTATTCTGCGTTGTTGCAATTTTCCTTAAAAGCTGCCCGATAAACATAGGCCCTTCAAACCACCAGTGCCCGAAAAGTTCTGCATCGTAAGGAGCGACTATAATCGGTTTTCTTCTCATAATCCCAAACAGATGTTCAACCTGTTTTTCCCTGTTAAACATGAAATTAGCCGCGTGGCTGCCTGCCGTTTCGAAAGCGGCATGAGGGTTGTAAGGCTGTTTATGATCGGTTTTTCCCGTTATGGAATGATACTTGATCCCGGTCATTTTTCTTATTCCGTCCCTGTGTATGTAAGGGCTTATGTAACCGAAATCCAGATCAAAACCTACGTCCCTGTAAAAATCCCTGTAACTGGGATCCCCGGGATATCCCATCTCCGCACTCCATACCTGGTGTGAAGATTCCGGATCGCGCGCGAAAGCGGCTACTCCGCTCGGGCAATATATCGGGGCGTAAGGTCCGTACTTGGGTATTGAATCCGCGTAAACCAAACCGTGCGTATCAATAAAAAAGAACCTTATGCCGTTATCGGCGAGAATTTTGTCCAGTCCGGGATAATAGGCGCATTCACCGAGCCATATGCCCCTGGGCGCAAAACCCATTACATCCTTAAAATATTTTACACCCATGTAAACCTGGGCTTTCACTGCCTGTTCATTTACCTGCAGAAGCGGTAAAAATCCGTGAGTGGCCGTACAGGTGACAATTTCCAGTTTTCCCATTTCAGCGAATTTTCTGAACGCGTTGGTGAGGTTTCTGCCGTATTTTTCCTCGAACACGTACCTGGCGTTCAAAAACATATCCCTGTACATCATGGCGACATGATGAAATTCAGGCTGGTACTTTGTTCTCTCGACTTCCCTGTACGCAAGTTCGATCAATTTATTTATATTTCTGAGATACCTGTCCTGCAACAGCGGATCGTGAAACATCGACAAAAGAGTCGGCGTTAACGTCATTGTCATTCTGAAATCAATACCATCGTTGATTAACTGGTCAAAAGTATTTATTAACGGGATGTATGTTTCGGTAATGGCTTCGTAAAACCAGTCTTCCTCCAGAAACTCGTCGTATTCCGGATGCCGGACAAACGGAAGATGGGCATGCAACACCAAAGAAAGGTAACCTCTTAACACTGTCAAACTCCTATTCAGCTACGAGAACTTGGTTTTGATGCGCCGACACTGCCACTGGACATCAATTTAGATAAATCGATATAGTGTTCTACGACAGGCAATCGCCCCCACGCGCTTCCACCGAGGAAAATATCTAATCCACCCTCTCTCAATCTTTTAAATCTTTCTTCACCAAGTATCGCTCTCAGAAGCTTTAAATCTTCATCTGTGTAATCTTCTACTTCTGATACCACTTTATTACCAAACTCGTCAACCAACATCCACAAAATTTTACCGGGTGCGACCATGTGCTCCCTCGGAAAGGAAATTGATCTTGATCTGGCAATAACGTGAAAAGTGCCGTCCCCGGCCCTTAAACCGATATCTATAATTAAATTTCTGTCACCCCTGCTGTGCTTAATATACCAACTGCCTATCCTGTGATAAACCTCTATATCCCACCATTCATGGGCGTTATACCCGTTGAAATCAATGTTTGTTACGTCGTACACTCTCACCACAAGCTTCGCGTCAAAACCGTAGCGTTCATGAAGGTGATGCAGCGTATCTTCCCTTGTTTCCCAGTAAATAAAAGCAAACTTGGGATCTATGGGAAGGATTACGGCCCTGTCTATAAAATATGAATGAGGCGGTTCCTCGGTCCTGAGCGGATCATAAAAATAACCCGTGTGCGAGGAATGTGCTCCTGAATCATATTTTTTCAGTGATATCTCTTCGTATTCTTTCGGAAAATCGCTTTGAACTGTTTCTGCTTCCTTTGTCGCGACCAGGCGTTTCCACTGTGAAGACAATTTTTTTGTATCAGCTGCGGTTACATTGCCGGTGGTTTTAGCAGAAGCGCCGACGGTTTTTTTATCTTTTTTAACCGCACCTGCCTGTTCCGTGAATTTTTTTACGGTTTTTTTGACTGATTTCTTAACAACAGTTTTTTTAGTCTCTGTAGCAGGTTCTCTTTTGGCGACACTTGCCTTTGAAACCGGACTTTTATCAGTCTTTTTTGCAGTCTTTTTCTTGCCTGTTCCTTTCTCTGTCTTCTTCAATGACTTACTTACGGCTTTTTTGACTGTCTTCTTCTTCGTCTGCTTTACTACTGCCTTCTTCTTTGCGACGCCCACAGCTTATACTCCTTTATAAACAAATTAAATCAAACCACCATGAACTATTAATTCAAGGATAAATTGCTCTTAGATTGCTCAATTGTCAATACAAAAACAAAAT
>JAFGOL010000057.1 GCA_016926495.1 Oligoflexia bacterium | reverse complement strand
GCCGCGAGGCCGCTGGTCAGTCAGGATGTGATCAGCAATGTCTTTAACGCTGCGAAAAAGTCCGGAGCGGCCATACCGGTAATACCGCTCACGGATACCGTCAAAAAAACCGAAAACGGAAAAATATCTTCGACACCCCGCAGAAGCGAACTCGTAAGGGTACAGACGCCCCAGGTTTTCAGTTTCAATCTTTTTTATGAGCTTTATAAAAAGTTTCCCATGGAAAAGGACATAACAGACGACGCGGCAGTATTCGAGTATTTCGGCGGGGAAGTTGCGGCAGTTGAAGGTTCGCAGGAAAACATTAAAATAACTTTTCCTGTTGACCTTAAAATTGCGGAAGCTATCCTTGCAGGCATGGAGTGAAGTAATGGCGCACGTAACAGGCATAGGGTATGACAGCCACAGGTTCACCGAAGGAAGAAAGCTAATTATAGGCGGCCTTGAAATTCCGCACGGGATGGGGCTGGACGGTCACTCTGACGCCGACGTACTATGCCACGCGATAATTGATTCCGTACTCGGTGCCTGCGGAAAACCGGACATCGGGCATTTTTTTCCTGATACAGACCCGAAATGGAAGGGCGCCTCAAGTATTGCGCTTTTAAAACAGGTACATGAACTCATTAAAAAAGAAGCTGATATTATTTATATTGACGCTGTCATCATTGCCGAAGAACCCAGAATTTTAAAACATTCCGAAAAAATCAAAAAAAATATCGCCGAAGCCCTGCGTGTAAGCGCGGACAGGATCAACGTCAAGGCCAAAACAAACGAAAAGATGGGGTTTACGGGCAGGAAAGAGGGCATTGCGGTTATTGCCGTATCAACGGTAAACAGGAATTTTGACGATAAATAAGATGTTTAAGCTGGAATCCCCACATAAGCCATGCGGTGATCAGCCCGCCGCAATCGATGAGCTGGTACAAAAAATAAAGGAAAGCAAAAAAGACATGGTACTGCTTGGCGTAACAGGCTCGGGTAAAACATTTACCATGGCGAATGTTATAGAGCGGACCGGCAAACCCACCCTTATAATAGCCCCCAATAAAACTCTTGCCGCCCAACTGTACGAGGAAATGAGACAGCTTTTTCCGAATAACGCCGTATCGTACTTTGTAAGCTATTACGATTATTTTCAGCCCGAAGCCTATATACCCTCAACCGATACCTATATTGAAAAGGACAGCGCCATAAACGACGAAATAGACAAGTTGAGGCACGCGGCCACACGATCACTGCTTACAAGAAGGGACGTTATAATCGTGGCGTCCGTTTCGTGCATATACGGACTGGGCTCTCCCGAAGAATATTCATCCATGAGCATCAATCTTAAAAAAGGCGAATCAATAAGACGCAATGTACTCCTTAAACGCATAGTTGAACTTCACTACGAAAGGAACGATCTGGATTTTGCGCGCGGCAAATTCAGGGTAAGGGGAGACACCATTGAACTCCTGCCCGCGTACGAAGAAGACATTGCTTACAGGATCGAGCTTTTCGGTGACGAAATTGACAGGCTTACTGTTTTTGATCCCCTGACGGGCAGAATAATATCCAGGGAAGAAGAGATTTCAATATTCCCGGCGAGCCACTACGTAACAAGCAGGGATGTAATAAAAAAGGCCATATCGCATATACAGGAAGACCTGCGAATAAGGCTGGTGGAACTTAAAAAACAGATGAAGCTTGCGGAGGCAAACCGGCTTGAACAGAGAACCTATTACGATATAGAAATGATGGAAGAACTGGGTTACTGCAAGGGCATCGAAAACTACTCGCGCTACCTTACGGGAAGAAAACCCGGAGAACCTCCTCCGACACTGTTTGAATATTACCCTCCGGATTTTTTACTGTTCATAGACGAATCGCATATAACCATACCTCAACTGGGGGCAATGTATAAGGGCGACAGGTCCAGAAAGACCACGCTTGTCGAGTACGGTTTCAGGCTGCCTTCCGCGCTTGATAACAGGCCGCTTAATTTTGAGGAATTTTTAAAAATGTCAAACCAGGTGGTTTACGTATCAGCGACTCCCGGCAAATACGAGCTTGAAAAAGCGTCGGGTGACGTGGTCGAGCAGATAATAAGGCCGACCGGGCTTGTAGACCCTGTAATCGAATTACACCCCTGCGCCGATCAGGTTGAGCATCTTTTAAATGAAATAAATAAAACCGTTTCCGGGGGACACAGGGTGCTTGTAACAACCCTTACCAAGCGGTTTGCCGAAAGCCTGAGCGAATATTACGCGGGCAAGGGAATGAAGGTAAGATACCTGCATTCAGACATTTCAACTCTTGAGCGTGTTGAAATTATAAATGAATTAAGACGCGGAACTTACGATGTGCTGGTGGGGATCAATCTTTTGCGCGAAGGACTTGACCTTCCTGAGGTTGCCCTTGTGGGCGTGCTTGACGCGGACAAGGAGGGATTTTTAAGGTCAGAAAGATCACTTATACAGGTCATAGGAAGGGCTGCCAGGAATGTTAACGGAAGAGTCATAATGTACGCGGACAACATAACGAACAGCCTTGCAAAGGCAATGAATGAAACAGAAAGAAGAAGGACCATGCAGATTGAATACAACAAAAAGCACGGAATAAAGCCTTCAACTATTACAAAAAACATCCAAAGCACCCTGTCAAATATCCTGAACATGGACTATCCCGACACCCTTGTAAACAAGGCCGCGTCCCTTACGAACTATAAAACAACAATGGAGATTGACAGCGATATAGTAAAACTTACAGAGAAAATGAGGGAATACGCTTCAAAGCTGGACTTTGAAAAAGCAGCGGAACTAAGGGACAGGATATCCAGACTGAAAATCCTGAGATTGGAACTGGGATAAAAACGAATATGGAAAGTCGCCGGATGGCATGATATATTGGTAGTATGAATATCTATGTAATAATATTATTATTTTCCCTGTTTGGTGTATACACGCAGGAATCCGGCGATCTACCCGTAGAAACCGGGGATATTCCCGCTGCGGAAGCACAGGACCCGGCCACGACAGGATCCGGACAAGCGGAAGCCGCTGAAACCGCGGAAAAAGAGGCGCCCGCCGAAGCAGCAAAACCCCTGCCCCTGTTCGGACAAAAACCCGAAGAAAAGAAACCGGAGGAGCAAAAACCGGCAGAGCAGAAACCTGACGAGCCTGACCCCAATATACTTATCCTTGAAGACGCAAGTCACCCGGCGCCCGAAAGATGGCAGATGATAGGCCCGAACGTAAAGGGTTCGGGCGTGTGGTACGTCAGCAACGAGTCGGTAAGAAAAAGGGTAATACAGCTTAAGGGCTTCGGACTTAAGAACGTATTTGTTTTTAAAAATAAAGACGGTGATTTTTTCGATTTGAAGGGCTACAGGGCCATACAGTGGAAAATGAAATTCAGCGAGCCGTTTATAGTACAGGTACTTGTAACAACGTCAAAAGGCAAAAAATACCTTGTATACAGCGATCTTGAAAACAAGGCCAGCACCGATGACATCTATCTGCATTTCGGGCTGGGCTCGCATTACAGGAACGGAAAGTGGCACACCGTAACGCGTGACCTTGTAGCGGACCTTCACTCAATACTGCCTGAAACAAAGATTGAGGCCATACACGGAGTATTCTACAGGGGTTCCGGTTACGTGGACGACATCTGGGCGTTAAAGCAAAAGCCCAGGGATATAATAGTGGAAGACGGCGAAATGCACGGACTTGAAGGATGGGACAGCATAGGAAGCGGCGGACTTATAGACCTGGACACCGACCCGCAACTGGGATCTATAATCCGTTTTGACTCCGGAGAAAAAAATATTCCTTTCAGGCTCCGTAAGCCTGACGGCAAATACTGGAAAGTCAGGACAAACGTGGTCATTCAGTGGAAAATGAAAATGCAGTCATCATACAAGATATACATAATCGGTGATTCCACCGAAGGAAAAATTCTTTTTGCTTACGACGATGAAAACATAAGCAAACTCTATGATCATCAAAGCGGAATGATCCACTACGGACTCGGCGCCGATACGGTTGACAACAAGTGGCGCGTAATTACAAGGGACCTTTCGGAAGACATAAAACGCGCCATGCCCGGAGCTGACGTAACGGCGGTCAGTTCCATAATCATCAGGGGAAAGGGCTGGATTGACGACATAAAATTACTGGCCGAGCCGCCTTCCAGCAACGATATAGCGTCCGGATGGGATATATTCGACAACCAGCCCGGCGGGGCCGCCATAAGAATTGTCAGCGACCTTGCAAAGGGAAACGTTGTAGAATTCGCCGGAGACTCCGTACAAAACGGTTACAGGTTTTCGGGCAGGGACGGCAACCTGTCGTCCGAAGGCAGGCCTTTTTTTGAACTCGGCTTTGCCTTTGTTCAGGCATTTGATTTTATGGTGCTTGTTGAAACAGGTACGGCCGCAAAATACATACACTATGTTCCGGAGCCCGAAAATTACGTAAAAACCGAAGACGGAGAGCTTTTTATAGGCATAGGCAAAACAATGGCCGACGGCAGATGGCATTCAATCTCAAGGGACCTGTCCGAGGATATTAAGAAGCTCGGCGACAAGCACGAATACATATCCGCGAGAAATTTCCTTGTAAGGGGAAGCGGCAGAATAGAAAAAATAGAGTTTAACGAAACCAGGCCCAAATTAACGCCCAGGGCGACGCCGTCCGCAGTCGCGTCAATAGTAATCGGGCAGTTTGATTTTTTACATATTCTTAAAAACCTGTGGGATATTTCCCGGGGTTCGGTAAACAGCCTGCACTCCCCCGCGGCGCTCACTGTTGACGAAGACGGAGGCATATATGTTGCCGATACGGGAAACGGAAGGATAATGTACTGGAGCAAAGTACCCAGGCTGAACGGATCACGGCCAAATGTACTGCTTGCTCCCAAGTGGCTGAAATACCCTTCGGGCGTTGCGACTACAAAGGATTACGTGGTTGTAGCGGACATGGGCAATGACAGTATCTTCCTCATTAAAAAACCCATGTCCGATTCGTCGGTCCCTGTTTTAAGAATTTCGGGGTTCCTTAAAAGGCCGAACGGGCTTTTTTACGACGGTACCAGGATTTTTGCCGCTGATACCGGCAACCACCGCGTACTTTGCTGGAACACGCTGCCCTCGCCCGAAAAAAAGGAGCCCGACCTTATACTCGGCCAGTCATCACTCAGCGATATAAAACCCAACCAGGGGAAAGAGGCCCCGACATTCAACACCATGAACTCACCCTCTGCCATATACAGCGACGGGACATCACTGTATATAGCGGATTCGGGTAATAACCGCGTATTGTATTACAAGCAAATCCCCACAATGAACGGGTGGCACGCCAATTTTGTTCTCGGCCAGGAAAAAGGTTCGGGCAACAGGCCCAACATGGGGAAAGAACAAATCACGGACAAAACGCTTTACCAGCCCAGCGGAGTTTTCGGATCAGGTAACAAGATTTTCGTTTCAGACTCCATGAACAACAGGGTCATGATCTTTATAGGCGCAATAGATGAAAATGCCAAAAGCGCCGACGGTGTCCTCGGGCAGGTTGTTTTCAGCACGGGATATGTCAACATGGCAACCATACCCGGTTCCGATACGTTGTTTTTACCCCAGCAGGGCGCGGCGCACAAAGGGGTTATTTACGTTACCGATACCAGCAATCACAGGGTTCTGATATACTAAACCGGCGGAGGATTTTATGAAAAAAGCTATTATTGTTTTGTGTTTTGCCTTGAGTTCAGGGCTTTTTGCCGAATACGATTTGTATGAGAAGGCTTCCGCCCTTATAGCCAAAAAGGAATTCAGCGAGGCCCTGGAGCCTTTATCGGAGCATATAAAAAACAACCCCAAAGACGACAGGGCGCTCAATCTGATCGGCGTCGTGTACAGGGACCTTGCCGGGAAACAGGACCTTAAAAAATCGCAGGAATACGTTAAAAAGGCCGAGGACTATTTTTATAAAGCAATAACCCTGAACGCAAACAACAACGAGGCCAGGCTGAACCTGGCGTCGCTGTCATACAGCCTGGGCCATACCAAGAAGGCGATCCTTTTATATAATGAAGCGCTCAGGGTGGATTCGCAAAATATAAAGGCGCTGGAAGCATTAGCGCTGATAATGGTGGCGGAAGACAGGATCGACGACGCAAAGGTATTTTACACGCGGCTCGCAAAAAAAGAACCAAACCGCAAGGGCGTGAATATGGGACTGGGCATTGTTGCAATGAAGGACAAAAAGGTAGAGGATGCCCGTAAATATTTTAAAAAGGAAATCGAGGTGGATAAAAACAATATAGAAGCCTGTTTCAACCTGGCAGTCAGCTACGAATACAACCTGAAGGCAGAGCGGGGCGGCAAGGGAGCCGATTTGGACAACGCCCTGAAATACTACGAGAAGGCCCTGGAGATTGATAAGGAATACATAAACGCCCTTTTCAATGCTGCAATAATTTACGGACAGAAGAAGAATTACGACAAGGCTATTGAATATACCAAAAAAGCAATGAAAAATGCAGATGATTTTTACGTTGCCTATTACAACATGGCGTGCTTTTACTCGCTCAAGGGCGACAAAAGCAACGCCGTATCCAACCTTAAAAAATCAATGGAACTGGGATACAGGGATTTTGATCACATAGAAAAGGACACCGACCTTGACAACATCCGCAACGAGGCAGGCTACAAGGAACTGGTTGAAAAATATAAAAAGAAAACCAAGCTTTAATACATACTATACCAATTAGTACATAAATGCCGGATCAGGCACTGATTCCAAATCAACTTCAACGGAACACGGGATGTTTGGGTTTACATATCCTTCAAGGTATGAGGTATCATTTTCAGGCACAAAAAACAGATAATTTTTATCACTGCTGTACCAGAAAGCATTGTACGCGGCCATATATTTTACCGGATAAATTGAAGCATCCACCCGCGGCACAGGAACTTTATCAAGATGAGCGGCATTTAATTCGTCGACACGACCTTTTGCACAATTAAGTTTTTCACACAAGGCAGGAATTCCGTGAAATAAACCTTTTCCCGGCGCGGAACGGATATCATAGCCACAGCACAATATTTCTCCGAAAGAAAAATACTTACAGTCCTGGTACGCCACGCCTCCCGCATTGCGGTATTTTTTAACACTTGCGGCGTCCAGAGACGGAACACCGTCGCTGCTCCATGAAAAATCCCATGTATAAATATTAACAGAATCCCAGTTAAAACCAATCAACAGATTATTTTCAACATCAAACGCCAGAGTACCAATGTGATCATCAAAAACATACGGATTACCGTTCCAGTCTGTTACAGGTTCTACCTTCATGGTTTCAGGTTCTATAATAAAAAATTCCGCCGTAGAATTCTTTCTGCGTTCACTCATGGCGATCCATATATATCTTCCGTCACTGTCAAGTCCGCTTGTATGATATCTTGGTTTTTTACCCATTTTTATCTTGTTGGTCTGGTTGCCGTTGCCGTCAAATTCAATTACATATCCCTGCTCGTTGTCCATGTCATAAGTACTTAAATAAAAACGCTTTCCCATTTTTATAAGACCCTGCGGATGATATGTATCAAAATTAAGTTTAAGATGATACGCGTGCTCCCAGTTTTCAAGATCGAACGGAGGAGTATCCGCACACAGAGCAGCATGAGTATTTAATAAGGACGATAAAATAATAATAACAATCACTTTCATAAAAAAAACCCGTATAATTTTATTTACGACGCAGCTTCGTCATAGCATCTGGTAGGTATGCAAAATCTATTCCATACAGCAATCAAAGCCAGGAACTATGACCGGTTTTGATTTAATATTAAAATCAGCTAGTTACAAGCCAGACTGCCATAATAAAACCTGTATAAAAACAGCAGAATAATAAATCCCCGGTTTTCCTTAAACATCTGTACATTAACTTTACAGTAGAATTATGCCAACTGACCGTACGTAGATGAGTTAATTCTATTCAGCACCCCATGATCCTTTTAATACCTTCAGTCCAGTACAATGCCTGTGTTTTATTAATTGTTTTTGATTGAGTATCGTT
>JAFGOL010000056.1 GCA_016926495.1 Oligoflexia bacterium | reverse complement strand
GCCTGAAACCTGGTATTTGGACAGGCGGGTACCGAAAATAGCGAATGAAAAAACCGCGACAAAAGCGGGGGTTAGCAGCAGAAGGGGCAAAGAGGCACTCAGTTGTAACTGCTTTATGGAACCCATAACACAAAGAAAGGCAAAAGCTCCCAAAATAACCTTGGCAATAAGCAGCAGTTGAATTGAAGACGTGAAAATCGTAACATCGTTATACAGCATATAAATAAAAGCAAGCGGTATTGTATAAAGCAGGTTACACACTGAGACCCCGAATGAAAACTCAAAGACGTCACCCGAGAACAACATCTTTTTCTCCAAAACGGCGCAAAAGGCGGACATAAGCGCCGATATAAGGCTACTTGCTACCATCAATATTTACCTGCTCCTTCTTCAGTGCCAGCAGCTTTTTAACCGTGACAACCAGCATGTCCAGGTTTACGGGTTTTTCCAGAAATTCATCAACCGGCAAAAACTCCCTGTCCCTCTTTTTATTAAAGTTAAAGTCCAGCTTTTGATTTACCGATGTCATCATGAGTATGGGAGTATACTTCAATTCATCATCCTGCCTGAATTTATAAGCCGCATGAAAACCCTCGGTATCATTGCCCATCATGACATCAAGAATAATTAAGTCAGGCTTCATGTCTTTTGCCTTCCGGTAGCCTGCTTCACCGTCAGAAGCATGATCAAAATCATAGCCTTCCAGCGTAAGTACTTTTTTACACACGTTAATAACATCCTGATCATCGTCAATGCACAAAATTTTAGTTGCCATTAGGCACCTCCTTAATAATATTTTTTAATCTTACGGTAAAAGTGGAACCAACGCCATATTTACTGTTCACTGTTATTTCTCCGTCATATAGAGATACTATTTTGTTTATGGTTGACAACCCCAGACCGCTGCCCAGTATATTCTCGGTATCCTTATTCTTTATCCTGGAAAAATCCTTAAAAAGCCTTGTCTGTTCCTGTTCGGTCATGCCTATACCCGTGTCCGACACGGCGCAAAGCAGATCTCCGTCCTTGTTCTCCGTTTTTATCATTACCCTGCCGCCCTGTTTGTTATACTTGACCGAGTTTGAAATCAGATTATTAACTATCATCTCGATCTCCGTCCTGTCAGCGACAATGTTATATTCCGCGTCAAAAACAGCTTCAACCGCAATACCCCTTGAGTTGATTTCTTCCCTGATATTATTAAGCGACTCTGAAACCAATTCGTTAAAAGCGATATCCACACATTCTCGGTTCCTGGCGCCCGACTCAAACCGCGTGAGATCAAGCAGGTCCATGACCAGTTTTCTCATTGAGACGGTCCTGGTTTTGGCCCTTTCAAGGTACGTTTTAAGTTCACTGTCATCCATCTTACCGTGATATCTCGAGATCATGTCAATATATCCCTCAAGGGCGTTAAGGGGGGATTTAAGCTCATGAGACAAAACAGAAACAAACTCAAACCGTATTCTCTTTTTCTCCTCCTGAAACTTCCTCACATTACGGCTCAGCAAAATGCTTTTCACCAGGTTCATTACGGAATACTTCAATTCATCCGGGCTGAAAGGTTTAGCGATAAAATCATAAGCCCCGAGCTTGGTGGCCTTAACCGCGGTCTCAAAAGTGGCGTACGCGGTAATCATCAAAACGCCGGTATCAGCGCCTTTACCGTTTAAATACTCCAGCAGTTCCAGGCCGTTGGCGTCGGGAAGCTTGTAATCCATTACAACCAGGTCGTATTTCTTGTTTTCTATGACTTTGTAAAAGTCAGCACCCGAACAAACATACTCAACATCGAAATTCACGGACGTATCCAATTCCTCTATCGGAAACGAAAAATCGCCCAGTATTCTTTGCGTCCCAAGGCACATACCTTTTTCGTCGTCTACAATAAGGGCCTTGATTTTTTCAGTCAGGTTATTCAATCTTTTACCATCCTTTTTATCTCACTAACCAGTTGATCGGTCCTTACGGGTTTTGTGAGAATAATATCGGCTTTTATCCATTCCCTTTCATTTTCCATGATCGCCTGAAAGTCTATTCCCGTCAGTTGGGTTACGGATGTTACCATAATAATAGGCAATTCCCTGTTCTCCTTTTTTATCAGGTATGACAAAACGAAACCTGAATCCTGCTCCTCCATTATAAGATCCAAAATAACAAGATCAGGGGTAAACCTTTTGATATGCTCAATGGCCTCACCCGATTCGGAGCATGTCTCTACCAGATACTCTTCCTGTTCAAGTTCGAACTTCTTTTGAATCAGGAAATCCTTATCATCATCAACCAGCAATATTTTTTTCATCTTTCAACTCTCCTCTGTATTTTACAGGCAGTTCCACCAGTACCCTTGTCCCTGTCGGCTTATCCATTCCATGCTCGGATTGCACGGATATCCTGCCCGAATGCATTTTTATAATACCGTAAGAGACAGGCAAACCAAGGCCGGTGCCCTTTCCTATTTGCTTAGTGGTAAAAAACGGGTCAAAAATATTTTTCATGTTTTCTTCCGAAATACCCGTCCCGTTATCTTCAACGATTATATGGATCTCGGCATTCACTTCAAGGACAGACACGGTTACAACTTTTGGCTTCCCGGCATTATCGCAAACAGCGTCTACCGCGTTGTTAACCAGATTTGTTATCACCTGGAATATCTGGTCCTGGTCAATATACACGATACATTTCGGAACATCATGCTGAAATTTGATCTCAACATCATCGGGCGCAATAACCGAGTCAAGACAGTGTGTCACTAACTGTATTACATCCGTGGGATTCCTCAATGTTCTGTTTTGCCGTGAAAAATTCAAAAGGTTGGACACAATCTTTTTGCATCTTTCCGACTGTTCAACAATCATTTCCACATCTTTAATTCTTTCGGGAAACATGGACAGGTCCTGACGCAGTAAATGCGAATAAACAAGTATAATACCCAGGGGATTGTTGATTTCATGGGCGATACCCGCAGCAAGTTGCCCCATGGAAGCCAGTTTTTCCCTTTGAATAAGGGCTTCTTTCACACTCTCAAGTTCAGTATACGATTTTTCCAGATCATTAACGGTTTCCTTCAACTTGTCTATTGTATAAGGCAGGCACATTTCATTTTCCGCGAAGCCCTTATATATAGCCACGGCATGTTCCACGCATGTAGCGTAACCGCACGCTCCGCAATTTAAAAGGTCTTCCGGGCCTTTCTTACCCATTCTGAATAAAATATCATTAAGCTTGTCTTCAGAAGGAGAAAAAATTCTTTGATCATTAGGGGCGAAGGACGTGCTGTAATCACCATTCCAGTAGGTATCTATATTACTCTGCCAAACTTCCGTATTTAAGGATTCAAGTTTATCGCTTACATATGAAGCCACAAAATAGCGTCTTTTATATAAAGGCAATCTTGACGTAAACCCTGCGCCCATGATGCATCCCTCGCAACATAAGGTATCCAGAAGCTTTGTCTTCAGGTACCCTTCTCCGAATTCTTTAATAGCCTCAACGAAATTCATTTTACCGTCTGCCGAAATTACGTTATTTTCAACCAGGTTTTCATGAATTGAAGCAGTCTCCAGCATTCCCCTGCTCAGGGGAAACAAGCCACCCTTGGCGGCGACAGGCTCATCAAAAACCGAACTTTCCTGCGTATTGATCTCGATATTTTTCTTTTTAAATAATTCCCTTAATTCGGAATAGATGAGTACGCACTGGACATCCTTCTTAAATAATTTTCTTTCTTTCTCGCCTTTCTTGGCTATGCACGGACCTATAAACACAATATTAATTTTGCCTTTGTGTATTCTTCTTACAACCCTTGCCATCGCAATCATAGGTGAAACAACGGGAGCCAGCCTGGGTGTTAAATCAGGATAATATTTTTCAACATACGCTACAATGGCCGGACAGGTGCTGGCAATATACGCCTGTACGGAAGACTCAAGAAGTTCCTTGTATTTAAGGGCCACTATGTCAGCTCCGAAACCGACTTCATAAACGTACTTAAAGCCCAGTTTTCTTACCGCTCCTACAAGCTTTCCGTAGTCATCCTCATAAAATTCCGCGGGGAAACTCGGAGCTATAATGGCAGCCGTATCCTCTTTTCCGGAAAGTAATAATTCCACACCTTCGATATCGGAGAACACCTCTTTTGCCTTCTGGCTGCAAACCTTTACACATAATCCGCATCCTATACATCTGTCGCCGATAACCTGGGCCTGGCCGTTTACGATCTTAATGGCCTTGGCGGGACATTCGCGCACACACGTAAAACATACCTTGCACTTTTCCGGCTTGGTTGAAACAATTGAGCGCTCGTTACCGATTTTCATCCGCTTAAGCCACCTTTATATATTAGTATCCTTCTTTTTATAGTGAGTATGTAAAAGCTGATGAGATTTTTCTCCCAGCGGCTTACCAAGAAATTCCTTATAAATCTTTTCTATAAACCTGTTATTATGTGATGTTCTCAAATCAGAAGCACCGTCTATCCTGTACAGCGATTCCATCCTTGCCTTGATCCGATCACTGTCCAGACCGTACGGCTGCCCTCCTCCGTTAATACACCCTCCGGGACAGGACATTACTTCTATAAAATGATAATCAAGTTTTTTATCCCTGATATTGTCCAGAAGGTACCTGGCGTTTCCCAGGCCGCTCACAACCGCGACATTTATTTTAAGACCTTCAATATTAAACTGGCTGCTTTTTACTCCTTCAAGATACCTGAGAGGCTTTATTTCCGGATCTTTAAGCTCCTTACCGGTAATTAATTTATAGGCGGTCCTTACCGCGGCTTCCGCGACTCCTCCGGTAACGGCGAATATCCTGCCCGCCGAGCTTCTGTACCCGAAAGGTTCATCCGCCTCTTCCGGCTCCAGTAAATCAAACCTGATATTATATTGTTTAAGCAACGATACCAGTTCACGCGTGGTAATTACCGCGTCTACATCGGCAATATTCCTGTTAAGCATTTCAGGCCGTTTGGCTTCGTACTTTTTCGCGGTACAGGGCATAACGCTGACTACATATATCTTTTCGGGATCTATATTATTCATTCGCGCGTAATAACTTTTAATTACGGCTCCCATCATCTGCTGGGGACTTTTGCACGTTGACAGGTTGGGAATAAAGTCGGGATAGAACTGCTCAACATACTTAATCCAGGCAGGAGAGCAGCTTGTCATCATTGGGAGCACTTTATTATTATTTATCCTGCTCACAAGCTCGCTTGCTTCTTCCATAACCGTGAGGTCCGCTGAAAAGGCCGTGCTGAAAACCTTGTCAAAACCCAGCAACCGCATGGCGGCATTCATTTTCCCGAAAACATCGGTACCGGAAGTATAACCAAAACATTCCCCGATAGTAACAGGCACGGCCGGAGCATACTGCACAACTACATGAAGATCGGGCGCAAGCAGGGCGTTTACGACTTCCCTGGTACTGCTGCTTTCCGTAAGGGCGCCGGTCGGGCATACTCTCACGCATTGCCCGCAATTAACACAACTGGAAACATTCAAGCCCTGGTCAAAAGCCGTGGCAACCATTGCCGAACTCCCCCGTCTTACAAAATCTATGGCGGAAACCCCCTGGATCTCGTCACATACCCGCACACACCTTCCGCAAAGTATACACTTGGACGGGTCCCTGGTTATCGAAACACTTGAAGCATCGATCATATAGTCGTATTTTTTTCCGCCTATCCTCCTGCTCCTTACACCCAGTTCATAGGCCAGTTGCCTTAACTCGCAGGTTTCATTCTTGTCACAATACAGACAATCATCAGGATGATTTACAAGAAGCAGTTCAAGAATCGTCTTCCTGGCCAGCAGGACCGACGGAGAATGGGTCCTGATATCCATTCCGTCCTGTACTTCGGTGGAGCAGCTTGTAACCAGGCGGCCGCTGTTGACTTCTTCAACGACGCACATCCTGCAGGCTCCGTTCGGAGATAACCCTTCAACATTACAAAGCGTGGGAACATATATTCCATGCCTCCTGATAACATCAATAAGCAATTCACCCTTTTCAACATCAACACTTTTGCCGTTCAGAATAATATTCATTATGGTTACCTCTTAATAATAGCGTTAAACCTGCAAACGCTGATACATTCACCGCATTTAATACACTTATCTTCAATAATATAATGAGGGGATTTTATCCTTCCCTGAATGGCACTGTTGGGACATTTCTT
>JAFGOL010000055.1 GCA_016926495.1 Oligoflexia bacterium | reverse complement strand
TCACATAACACTATCTTTTAAACAAGGGGCTTACAGCCCTAACGGATTGGTTTATCAACTTCGACGATATTGCTTACATAGCAAAATTTTTAAATACTTAGCGGCTGCGGCAGAAGCATCATCAACATCAAACCGTTGATCGTTTTCTTTAGTTACAGTAAGCCCCAGTCTTTTAGCTGTTTCTTTTTCTAATTGAAAATCACCAGCGGCTCCGGTTATTCCACGTTTTCTACGTTGAACTCCAAAACTACTTTCCTGTCCATAAATTGCTTCAAGATGATTTACTGTAAGAGAATCATTTTTATCAAAATGTCGAGATGCATTCTCAAGAGCTTTCTGTTTATGAGGAGTTTCTTTCCTTAACCATTTATCGACATTCGACTCTTTTTTTGACATCACGTCCCCCTATTAAATATTATTCCATTTTACCAGAACGATCAAGCTGTATACCGAATTTCAGGCGGCTTTTTTATAAACAAGCTCCTTTAATTCATCCAGTACTTTTTTTTGTAAAAACTCCGTCCGGCTGATTCAGGCAGCCTTTTTTTTATTTAAATTTTCACAATTACTGGACGGTTCAAGTCCCTTTGTCGCGTAATCTTTTAAAACATAATTAATTAAAGACTGGTAAGGAATTCCCGTACTAGCTGAAAGTTTTTTGAAATATTCTATAACATGAGGATTAAGCCTGATCGTTACGGAAGTTTTTAAATACTTTAGATATCTTGGCTCTGCCTTTTTCAGTTTGGAAATATCATACTGTTTTTTCATATTCATTAACCTCCGAATACCTGCCGGATTTCCTGCCTTGTTGCCTTCCTCGCGGATATTATCCTGATTTCCGTTCCCCTTATGTTTTCGATATGTACAACAAGCAATACCCGGTCCTTATTGCTGTACCCAAACGCAATATACCTGTCTTCACTCCCCGAATGGTCCGGATCAAAAAAAATTTCCAGCGGGAAATTTAAAAAAACAGTTTTGGCCTCCTCAAAACTCACACCGTGCTTATCCTGATTCAATTTATTCTTTTTCCGATCCCATACAAATTTTAATTCCATATTTACATTGTACATATTAAAATAATTTTGTCAATACTTTAACAACAATGAGGAGAAAAAGAGGCGACACGTTTGATTATTCAGACGACGATGAAACCGTCGATTATAAAAATATTTAAACCGGGTCATAGCTCCAGTCGGTAGAACCGTCAGGGTTGTCCATGATGGCTATGCCTTTTTGTAAAAGTTCCGCCCTTATATCATCGGCTTTCCGGTATTCCTTATCCTTTCGGGCCGCGTTTCTTGCCTGTATCGCATTATCAATATCCACCGCATTCATGTTCAGCCTTTTCAGCACCCTTGCCCTGTATTCCTCAATAAACCTGCCTGGATCGTCGGTAAAGAGGCTGAAAAGTCCGGAAAAAACCCCTATGCTTTCCAGTATGCTTTTGAGTCCTTTTTTGCTTACCTGCTTTTTCCTCACCGTATATGTATTAATATCGGTAAATAGTTCGTTCATTACCGCAAGGGCCTGCGCCGTATTGAAATTATCATCCATTGCGTCCCTCAGTTTTTGTACGTACGAGGCTGCTTTTTCGGCCATCTGATCATTGGGAAGGGTTTCATTCACAGAATGATCATTCAGCAACATGTTAAGCTTTTTTAACGATGTGTAATAATAATGAACCCTTTTTTCAGCAGTCAAAAGGTTGCTTTCCTGAAAATTCACGTTTGAACTGTACGCAAAACTCAGAATCATGTACCTGATAACGTCGGGGCCGAATTTTTCCAGAGCTTCGGCAATTGTATAGAAATTGCCCAGGCTCTTGCTCATCTTTTGTTTTCCCACCATCAAAAGCCCGTTATGCATCCAGTATTTCGCGAACTGTTTGCCCGAGTACGCCTCGCTTTGCGCGATCTCATTTTCATGATGGGGAAAAATAATGTCCATCCCGCCGCCGTGTATGTCAATACTGTCACCCAGAAACACGGTAGCCATCACCGAGCATTCTATGTGCCAGCCCGGCCTTCCCCTTCCCCACGGGGACTCCCAGGATATCTCATCCGGTTTCGCGGCTTTCCAGAGGGCAAAATCATGCGGCGATTTTTTTTCGCTGCCGTCTCCTTCCTCACATTCAAGTTCTTCAGTATTCCTGCCGCTGAGCCTGCCGTAATTCCTGAAAGAAGCGACATCAAAATAGACACTGCCGTTGACGGGATAAGCATGTCCCTTTTCAAGAATAACCGAAATAAAATTTATAATATCATTTATGTGCCCGCTGACGAGGGGTTCGTGATCGCCGGGCCTGACCCTTATAGCCGCCAAATCCCGTTTGGATGATTCCACGTACCTTGAGGAAAGTTCAAGAGGGTCCACGCCTTCCCTTCTTGCCTTTTCTATTATTTTATCGTCAACATCGGTAAAATTCCTGACGTATGTCACCTTGTAGCCGCTGAACTCCAGGTACCTCCTGATCGTATCGAAGACTATGGCCTGCATGGCGTGCCCCACATGGGCTTCGTCGTAAGGCGTTATTCCGCACGCGTACATTTTTACGTCACCGGGATCATAAGGTACAAAATCCTCTTTTTTCCTGCTGAGCGAATTATATATTTTTATCAAGACGTTATGCCTCTCTGGTGCCGATATATATTTTATACATTTTGTAGGCGGCAAAAAAGAAAATTAAGATACTAAGCCACTGTATAACGGAAAGCGAAAGGATTTTTATTCCCCTGTAGTCATCCCTTAAAAAATCAATCAGGAACGTAAAAAAGGTATAGATCAAGGTTGCCGCTAAAAAATTAGCGCCCGGCCTGCAAAGATGCCTCAGCTTTTCACTGCGATTTTTAAAATAATTCCTGCCGTGATACCCGGCAAAAACAATAAGGCCGTTAAGGACCATCAGCACCTGGGTCGGCGCAAGCCTTACACCCTTGGGCGTATCCGAGGCATGGCCCGGGACATACGGGAATACGGTTGAAAATATGCCGCTGTACCTGATACCGTAACAGCTTCCCTGCATAAGGCAGGCCAGGGCCCCTATCGCTATGCCTATTCCGAGCACGGGACAAATAAAATCAAGAAGGCTGGAATAATTAATCTTCTTTATCCTGGCGTAGTAATAGAGCGCCGCGAAAAAAAGTATAAGGCCTCCGTAAAAAACATATCCCGATTCAAGACTCTTCAGTCCATGCATGACCGAGCCCGGGTATACAAAAACCAGGTAGAACAGCTTACCCCCGATTATCGACGATAATATAAACAGTATGACCATATCAGCCAGATTCGCGACCTGGTAGACTTTCCTTTTTTTATTCAGCCTTATAAGCATGACAAGTGCCAAAATAAATGCAAAAGCGATGAGCAGTTTGAAATTGGAAAACCTGAAATAAAAAAAATAAAAATAAGGTGCCATAAAAAAATTCTCTCCCTGTTTTTTAGTGCGCCATTTCCGACAGGCTCTCCAGCTCGGATATTGTTTTCAGGATTATTTCCCTGGAAAACGGTTTTTGAATAAAACCATCAGCCTTGTTACGCAGTATTTCCATGTAACTGGTGGATTTATCCATGATCATGCAGCCCGTGATCATTATTATCTTGCTCTTGCCGTGCAGATTTTTCCTGCTCATCTCATCGATAAATCTTTCGCCGCACATCACGGGCATTTTAATATCGGTTATTATGAAATCATATTTGTCCGGCTTTATTTTCTGCAGCGCCGCCTGACCGTTACAGGCAATATCAACCGAAATGCCGCAGCTTTCCAGGTACTCGGTCAGTATCTCGCAAATTTCCGGTTCGTCGTCTACAACAAGGGCCGTGCGTTCAAAACCGGCATATCCGGCGTCACGTATCAATACAGGAAATTCAATCGTATAGCAGGTACCCGTCCCAATCCTTGATTCAACATCCAGAGCGGCGTCCATCCCCTTAAGTACAGGTGCTGAAAAACTCAGCCACCTGGCCTTTTGCATTTCAAGCTCAGAGGGCCTGTAACCCGCGCCCGTATCGCATATTTTCAGTACCAGCGAAGACGCTTTTGTGAACGTTAATATTGAAATTTTCCCTCCGCCCGAACTTCGCATTGACCTGGCGGCAATATAAAAAATATTGATAAATAACCGTTTCAGCCTGCTTTTATTCCCGTTAGCAGGTAAATTCATGCAATCAAATTTCAAGTCAATTTCAAGATTGTCCATGTTATAAAGGCCCCGAAAAACAGAAACCGAATCAATTATGATTTTATGTATGTCCAGCTCTTCAGTGCAGGGCCCATCGTCCTGAATGTATTCCCTCAGGTTATTGATGATTTCCAGCCCCTTGTTAAGACTGGCATTATGTCTTGATAAAGAAGTCGATACCGAAACATCAACATCAAGTCCGTGCAGGGCGCCCATTATTACGTCCATGTTGCCTTTAATAACCGCAAGCGAATCATACAGGTCTTCAATAACGTTGGCGGTTACCTCTGCCACCAGGGTATTATGCGACATTTGCGCTATCAATTTCTGCAATGTTTCCGGCTTGTTCATGGGATAATCATTAACCCATATTACCACCCAAAAATCAACCGGTTTGCGCCGATTTTGAAATGCCCGGAGTGAGAATTGAACTCACACAGCTCTATGAGCCGAGGGATTTTAAGTCCCTTGCGTCTACCATTTCCGCCATCCGGGCGCACGAAAAATCAAAAATATTAATATGATCCAATACAGGTTTCGTCAAGGGGTTAGAGGTCCCTGTTACAAAGTCTGTTCCAGCCTGAGCTTCAGCCCGGCCATTGTGCCTTCATCAAGATGCCGGTCATTTTTGCTTATGTGGAACGTGTCAACAGCGAGTCTTCCGAAAGTGGATATCTTCGCGAATGTGATGTTAAGATTGTGCTCAACGAATATCCCTGAAATATCCGTAAGAAGGTTGTTCCTGTCATTACATTCGATTTCAAGCTGGGTATACGTGTTATGGCTGTTCTCGAACTTAACGGAAACGTTAGACTTCACGGGAGGCGTAAAAGAGGCACCGCATACCGGGGGATTCGCTTTTTCCCTTTCAAAAAGGACATCGGTAAGCTTTTCCCTGAGCCGTTTCATCCTTACCCTGTTGTATATTACACTGCCTCCCACCCTGAACAAATCAAAAACAGCGCCGTTTTTCATTGTATGCACGGATGCGTATATAACAGAAGCCCCGAAATACGAAAGGACCGAATTGATCTTATGAAAAATACCCGGAGTATCACCGGGCATGGCGATACGCAGCAACGCATAGCCTGCCATTGTTTTGGGTTCGAAACTGATCTGGATCGTGCCTGATTTAAACATGTTGTTAAGCAGCATTGCCGTGTCATATATTTCCACATGACTGTGATACCGCAGGTACGGAGCAGGCAGGTTGCAGATAATATTATCCAGTTCGTCCGGATATTTTTTCCTGTTGTCTTTGGCCCACAGGCTGATGTTTTCGGGTTTTATGTATGATCTGTCCCCCTCTATATGCTTTTTTATCCTGTAATACAATATCTTCAGCAATTCCAGGTTCCACGAGTTAAGCCCGGTCGGATTGGTTGCCTTCATATCGCAAAAGGCAAGAACACAGAGCTTGTCGAGATTGGCAATACCGTCAACCTTCAGGGCCATTTCGGTTATTACATCTATATTTTCAATATCCCTTCTTGTCATTGCTATATATATAAGCAGGTGGTTCTCAATCAAAAACAGCACGGACTCAATAACGCTGTCAGGCAGGGAATATCTTTTCAGTATCCCGGCGGTTATAAGTCTTCCTTTCTGTGAATGCCCTCCTCCCCTGCCTTTACCGATATCATGAAACAGCATTGCCATTAACAATATTTCCCTGTCCTGCTGGTCCAGCGAGAGCGCTATATCTTTTATCAATTTATATTCACCGCACTCTTCACCGCTCATCAACTTGTAGAATTCCCTTATAACCTGTATGGAATGCTCATCCACTGGCATTACATGAAAACCGATCCTTTCAACCATCCCTTCGATAAAAGCGAACTCCGGGATCTCGTTATGAAGCTCCCTGGTCCAGAAAGCTTCATCAATACTGTTCCGCGAGCTTAAAAAAAACTGCAGGTCCCTTCCCTTAACGGCCGTATCTGAAAATCTTTTCAGCGCCGCTGAAGCCCAAAACCTGTCGCCTCCGCTCTTTATGTCGGATAAAATTCCCCTGTACAGCACAAGGCCGTTCCTCAGCGACAGTATGATGTTTCTTCTCAGTTCGCTTTCGCCAAGACCGAGAAGTTTTCCGGTTTCCTCAGCGACTTCCTCGTTCAGTACGTCGCAAAGACGTCCGGAAAAGGCGTGCAGATAGCTCCTTATGAGGTAAATATAGTCCCTTTCATGTATTACGGCGTCATTAAACCGCATTCTGAATATCCTGCAAAGCATCATTGACACCGAAAGCTCCCTGAGCGCGCCCGGGGATTCCTTTAAATTCGGCACCAGTATGTTATTGTTTGTTTTTAGCCTTTTTTCAGCGTCAAAAAACAAGCCGTCTACAATGTTTTTTATATGATCATTGGGTTTGATCTTTTTACCGAATTTAGTGACCAGCTTTTCGAAAAGATCATGACTGCCGGCCACGTATAGAGGCTCAAACACGCTGAACAGCGTCTTGTAACTATAGCGCGAAACATCGATCGTTTCCTCGATTGTCCTGGTGGATATGGTAATATCAAAATCCGTATCATAAAACCCGTAGATCAGCCGCCTTATATTTTCGTCGGGCTGCCCTCCCCTTTTGTGTATTACAAGCAGGTCTATATCGGAATAAGGCGTAAGCAGCATGCGTGAAAAAGAACCCATTGCCACAAGCAGGGCGTCCCCAATCCTGTCTTCGGTATCAGCCCTTATTGCTTCAAAAACATCGGTGTTGTATTTTTTTAATACCGCAAGCGCCCGTACCCTGTCCGGTTCTCTTTTCAGGGCGTCAACGCACTCGGCCCTTATGTTATTTAATATCTTCTTATCCATTTACTCCGCTATACAATCCTTTTTCCACGGCATCGGCAAATACCGCCGCTATCCTCTCCATGTAAAACCTGCCGGAAAGGTTCCTTACATCAATTTCACTGCTGAGAAAGCCTATGAAGACCATAAAAGCAGGTATATCGTGGAACTGGGAAACAGGGATAAAAAAACCTCTCCTTAGCATCCTGCTTTCATTCAAATCCGTTTTCTCCCTGACCGCAGCGGCAATTCTCTCCTCTGTCTTTCTTGCTTCCTCTGTTTTAACTTCATATTTAAAATTTGCAAGAGAGCTCTCGTCATTTTCAAATTTTTCCAGTTCCCCGCGTACCGGGGTAAAACCGAAGATATTCAATCCTTTTTCCGTATTGTTATCACTGTACGCGCAATGGATCGATATAAAAAGCGCCGGATCGTGCTCGATAGCGGTTTCAAGCCTGTTCTCGTAGCCCACGTTATAATCGGCGGTTCTTGTAAGGTAGACCCTTATTCCTTTCATCCTCAGGGCCCTTGCCAGTATAAACGCGAACCTTAAATTAACATCGCTTTCAGTGATATTGCCGATACCCTGTTTACCCCTGTCATCTCCCCCGTGTCCAGGGTCGACGACTATGACCGGCCCCGTGGCATGTAAGCCTTTCCTGTTACGCTGCTCTGCCCCCGGGTATTCCGTTTTTTTTGGACCCGTTTTAACAGTTGCCGCTGTTTTCTGAACGTTGTTTTTTTTGCCGGCCTGCTTCGGTACGGTTACTGCAACAAGCCTGAGCACGAACATAATTATTATAAGAGGCAGAATAAAAAGGGAAAACCTTTTCAGCACTAAACTAGAACCTCGTTGTAACCGTGGAGCGCGTTGAAATAACCCTGGATGAAGCTATTACAGTCGCGGTACCGTACCTGCCGGAGCTGTGCAACAGCTTGGCGACCCCGATTATAAAAGGGTCCATCCGGCTGTCGGTGTTCGGATCGCGTATTTCGTATATATAAACAAGGGTGCCCGGCATGGGTGAACCGGAGCCGCTGAAGCGCAAAAAGAGCTTGTCTCCTTCGGCGGCCATCTTCTTTTCTTCAGGGTCAAGGCTGTATATGCTCCCTGTTATCTGCTGGCTCTCCGTCCTTACAAGGGCCGATTCCTGCACCATGGGAGGTGCGAGCTTGATCCCCCGGTACATTCCGGAATACGCCCTGGTTATTCTTGCGCGGCATTTACGTTTTTCCGTTGTTCCGCCGGTCACGACAATCTCTCCCGCGATATTGTAGATAGGGCCTGAAGAGTTTTCCACGGCCACATACCTGGTACCCCTGGCGCAATCGCTGTTATCCGATGTTTTTATCTCGATATTATCCGCTGTAAGCAGGGTGTTCCTGATCGTGGTGGCGGCATAAATCTCTCCGCTGTAATCAGGAGATTCCCCGAGCATGATCTTCCCCCCGCCGAAGCCCGGGGAGGCCTTGCTTCTGTATGATGTTTTTTGTAACGACGCCTTATGAAAACCCAGATTGTCAAAAGCAGGCGCGGGCAGTTCCCTTTCCAGCACCGAATAATCCCTCTCCTTTTCCTCCTTTAATTCTTCCTCTACAGTACCCTGTACAAGCTTTATGGACGGTCCGTCCTCTATATTGAAACTGAACTTAAGCTCGTTTCCTGGATAGATAAGGTGAGGATTGGTTATATAGGAGTTTAACTCCCAGATTTTCGGCCAGTACCACGGGCTGTCCAGAAATTTAGTGGATATGTCCCACAGGGTATCGCCGGTCTGTATAATATAAACCTCTTCAAAACTCACCCCTATACGTTCCTTCCACTCGTCGTCGCTGATACGCTTTTTATCCCTGTAGAACCTTGCTATCCTGGCGTCTCCCGCGTCAACAGATTCGGTTTCATACTCATCGTACACGTCTTCCTCAATCCCCACATCTTCCCCGTAAGGCGCTTCTTCCTCCATGTCAGCGGAAATTTCGCGACTCTCTTTTCTCTGCGGTTTTTGTTTTTCCACGGTGATTTCCCTGTCAACTCTTGCCTCTTCCCTGTCGAGTTCATCCAGCAGATCGTCCACGTCGCCCGCTCGCTTGCTTTTGGGCGCGTTGTATGTTTTAAGATCGCCGAGGTCCGATTCCAGTTCCTCCAGACCTTCATTAACGGAAGCCCCCTCCTTGGCCTGCTCCAGCAGATCTCCAACGTCCTCCTGCGCGGACAGAAAAGGCAGGGATGCGAAAAAAATAACGGCAAACACAACCGGGAGTAATTTCATAATTATTCGGCAAACTCCTTAAGTTTGTTTTTTGCAAGCATGGAGGCCCTCGATTTGGGGAAACGCATCATAAGTTCCTTGTAGTATGACTCCGAATCCGCTTTTTCCCCGAGCCTGTTATAACTTATGGCCACTTTAAGCATCGCGTCAGGCGTTTTGCTTCCGTCCGGAAATTTTTTAATTACCTTGAGGTATTCGTCAATGGCAAGGGCGTATTCCCGCTGTTCAAAATAACATTCGCCAAGCCAGTAGTACGCGTTGTCCGTAAGTACGGAATCGGGATATTTCTCAATAAAAGAGGAAAACGCAATCAGTCCCTTGGCGTATTTGCCTGCCTTTAGAAACGAGTATGCCTGCAGGTACTGTTTTTTCATCCCGCTTGACACGGCGTTAAATGATTCTATCTCGTGTTCCTGCTTTTCCTGTTTTTCCAGTTCCGTAAAAGCGGCAGGGGTCTCGGTTTTAAACCTGGCCCTGATACTGTCCATCTGCTCAGTAAGCACGTATACCCTGTTGTTGAGGTCTTCAATCCTGGCCTTAAGCCTGTTGATCTCTTCCGCGGCATCGGAAGGCTTTTCCGCAATTTCCTGTTGTTCAGCAGGTTCCACGCTTTTCACGGACGCTACATAGGGTTTCAGTTCCTTGCCGGCATTAGTTGTCTGCTGCGAAGTCGAACAGGCAAAGAGGGCCGTAAATAAACACGCGAACAGTAATTTCCTGATAACCAAGATCCCTCACCCCCTTAAGCAGTAATAATGGTAATATTTATATAATATGATTTATTTAATCCCAACGCAAGAAGTTTGTCCCCCCCCTTGCGCAAGCGGATGAAACCGATCATATTCTTCACGCAGAAAATCCGTTCTTACATGCGTGTAAACCTCGGTGGTTGTAATGCTCGAATGCCCCAGCAGGGTCTGTATGGCCCTCAAATCCGCCCCGCCTTCCAGCAAATGCGTCGCGAAGCTGTGGCGCAGTATATGGGGATAGACCTTTTTGTCTATCATTGCCTTTTCAGCATACTCCCTGAGCTTCAGCCATACCGCCTGGCGCGTAAAGGGTTTTCCCCTGCGCGTTAAAAACAGGTATTCAGACGCTGTCAGCCTTTCCAGTGAAGCATCAAGGTACTTTTGCAGCCAGACTTTCGCGAATTGCCCCATAAGCGTAAGCCTGTCCTTACCGCCCTTACCGCTGCGTACTATCAAAAAACCCTCACTTATATTTACGTCCTCGTTTTTAAGGCTGACAAGTTCACTGACCCTGAGCCCCGAGGCATACATGAGTTCAAGCATGGCCCTGTCCCTGATACCCTCCCACCTGTCCGGTTCAGGGGCCTTTAACAGTCTTTCGACCTCGGTAACGGTAAGTACCTCGGGAAGAGTTTTGTTGAATTTGGGTGCTTTTATATTAATGGCAGGATTATTGTCCATGAATCCTTCGGCGACCATAAAGTTATAAAATGTTTTTATGGCGCTGACGGTCCTTGAAATGCTTCTTGCGTCCAGTCCCGCCTCGTAAAGCCCGACTATGTGATCGTGTATGCCCTTTCTGTCAACGCCGGTAATGCTTCTTCCTCCGTCACATTCCGAGGCGGCAAACCTCAATAAATCCCTGTTGTAGGATTCAACGGTATTGTTGCTGAGCCCCCTTTCCATCCTCAGGTGCGTGAAAAAAAGATCAAAAAAGGCGTCCGGGTTCTGAAGTTCCATATAAATATCTTAACACAGGTTAATAATAAAATTAAAGGCGGAAGCTCCTGTGCTTCCGCCTTTAGCTCTA
>JAFGOL010000054.1 GCA_016926495.1 Oligoflexia bacterium | reverse complement strand
TTTTTTAAAAGGCTATTTTAAATATTTACAAAAGGGTTAAAATATTACACTATCCGTTTCAGTTGAACCTTAAAGAGTCCGGGGGTTGAAAAAGAATAATGGCTATTAACGGTAAGGAAAAAGAAGTAAAAAAAGTTAAAGTAAGCAGTAAAAAAAGTTACTACGGGCCAGTCGACAACCTGGAAAAGCATTTGCATTCCGACTGGTGGCAGAGAATTTTTAACTCTCTGTATTTAAAGACTGATGCCGACGTTGTGACAGATGTCGATATAACAAAAATTGAATGTGACAATGTTATTTCAACCCTGAAATTAGAGAAAAAACATGATGTTCTTGATTTGTGCTGCGGACAGGGCCGGCATTGCGTGGAGTTAAACCAGCGGGGATATACCAATGTTCAGGGTATTGACAGATCTCATTATCTTATAAGAAAGGCAAAGGAATATTCAAGAAAACAGGGACTAAACATCAAGTTCAGGGAAGGCGACGCCAGAAAGCTTCCTTATCCCAATGATTCTTTTGATTTTGTTCTTATAATGGGGAACAGCTTCGGGTATTTTGAAACCATACAGGATGATTACAAGGTTTTGGGGGAAGTGTTCCGGGTTTTAAAGCCATGGGGCAGGCTCTTGATCGATATTGCCAACGGCGAATATCTGAAGCAGAACTACAGCCCCAGATCATGGGAGTGGATTAATTCGAATCTTTTTGTGTGCAGAGAGAGAAGCCTCTCCTTTGACAAGGAAAGGCTGGTGTCAAGGGAACTGATTACCAATGTTAAGAAGGGTGTAGTCGCCGACCAGTTTTACGCGGAACGTTTGTATTCCGAGGAAAAAATAATCAGGCTGCTGAACGAGGTTGAATTTATAAATATAAAACCCGAAGGGGAATTTGTCACTGATTCAAAAAGAAACCAGGACCTGGGCATGATGGCCAAAAGGATAACCATTACGGCGCAGGTGAAAAAGGAATGGGCGGCATTTACCAACAAGATAGAGAAGAAGCTTAAAAATGTCGCGGTCATTCTGGGTGATCCCAATAAAAAGGATATTATTAAGCCAAACGCTGTTTGTGATGAAGACGATATTTATACCATAGACCAGATGAAGGCGGCGTTAAAAAGCCTGGACGGTTATAACTTTATATTTTTCAACAATCATGACACGCTGTTAAAGGACCTTGCGAACGTCAAGCAGGACATTATATTTGCCCTGAACCTGTGCGACGAGGGCTATAACAACGAAGCCATAAAGGAAATTCATGTTCCGGTCTATCTTGAATTGCTTGGTATTCCGTACACGGGGTCGGCTCCGCGATGCCTTGCTTTTTGCTATGATAAGTCGCTTATCAGGGGTATTGCTAAAGAGATGGGTATTCCCACCCCCCTGGCTCATTTTATCAAACCCGAAGATATTACCTTTGATCTTCCGTTTTCGTTTCCTGTAATTGTAAAACCCAACCTCGGGGATTCCAGTTTCGGGATCACACAAATGAGTGTGGCTAACAGCGCAGAAGAACTAATCAACGCGATACAGAAAATCAGAAATGATTTCGGATATGACAGGTCGCTTATTGTAGAGGAATTTCTGACCGGAAAAGACATCAGCGTAGGTATTATAGGCAATTATCCCGGTTCTTACCAGATACTGGAAATTACCGAAGAGGACTATTCCGAAGTACCGCCCGAGTTGCCGAGGATTTGCGGATACGAGGCTAAATGGTGTCCCGATTCTCCTTACTCCATGATCAAGAGCGTTCCGGCTAACCTTGACGAGGAAACTCAAAAACTGGTTGAAAACTGGTGCCTGCAACTCGGTGAGCGTCTTGAGTGTCTGGATTATGCCAGGTTTGACTGGCGTCTTGACGCGAACGGTTTGCCAAGACTTTTGGAAGTTAATCCCAATCCGGGCTGGTGCTGGGACGGACATCTTGCCAAAATGGCCAAATTTTCAGGATACAGCTACAAGGAAATGCTTGGGCAGATACTGGAAGTGGCGGAAAGACGTTTGTTCCCGGTTAATTCAGCTATAAATTAAAAAGATGCTCAATTAATATTTTAATGCCCAGTACTATAAGAATAATTCCGGCGTAGATGTTGAGTCTGGCGTTTATTATTTTTGTCAGCCTGTTTCCCAATTCAATGCCGCATATTGTTAATAAAAATGTAACGAGGCCGATTATTGTAACGGCGAAAAGCAAATTTACATTAATGAACGCAAAGGTAAAGCCAACAGCCAACGCGTCAATGCTGGTTGCAATGGCAAGCAGGAACAGGAGCTTGTAGCTGTAATGATCTATTTTGGTATTGCAATGTCCGGATTTTTTTATGTCTTCATGAATAATTTTAATTCCAACAAGCAGTAACAGGATAAAGGCTATCCAGTGATCATACATGCCAAGATATTCATTAAGCCTGCTTCCAAGCCAGAAGCCTATTACGGGCATTGAAGCCTGAAAAAAGCCGAAAGTTAAAGCAAACCTGATGGCAAGCCTTAACCTGGAATATTTTCCGGAAATTCCGGCAGCCCCGACGCATACGGACACCGTAAAGGCATCAATAGCAAGGCTTAGCGCAATTAATAATAACGTTAACAAGTCCATTTAATGCTACATAGTATGATTATTTAATATACTAAACGACATTTTAAGCGCTAACTTTAGCTCGCCTTCGGCTCGTGAAATCGCCTGATATTGGAGCTAATTGTATCTTAATTTTGTCAGCTCGTCAAAACCTCCTCAACGTACTTACGTGTACGCCTGCGTCGGTTTTTCCTCGCTTCCTCGTTATCATCTTAAACTGTCATTTAGTATAAAGGCTACCCCACGGTAATGTCAATATTACACCAGAATACGGATGTTGCTGTTTCAGTCTTGTGTTCAGGACGGTATAATAGATTTATATAAACAGCTTTGTGTCAACTATTAAGAAAGAATTAACTTAATGATATCAAGGGGTTGTATAAGAAGTTTTGTGAAAAAAAACATTGATAAAAATTAAAATTTTTGGTATAATGATGATATGAAGATGATAAATAAAATTAAAAAGTTTGGGTTAAAGGCCCTGATAATGATGTTAGGGCTTATTTTCAGCACTGCATTTTATGCATGCGGAATTGAATTCGGACAAGGGATAGGAGATTTGCCACCGGAGGAAGTTGATAACACTACACCAACTCCGCCGGATGTTAAGAAACCGACTGAGGCATTGCCGGAATCTTCAAAATTTTCATTATCAGAATCAATAATAACGGTAAGCGCAAACAGTTTGCAGCCTGGCGAAACAATTGCTGTTACTTTGACTCTG
>JAFGOL010000053.1 GCA_016926495.1 Oligoflexia bacterium | reverse complement strand
GTAAGCAAGATAGTCCCACGCCAGAAAAGATTTGAACCTGAAACCGTATTTTTTCGCCATCTCGCCGTTCCTGCGCGAAAAATACCGTTCGGCGACCAATGCAAAACCGGCCTTGCTCTTATACCTGAGAGCTGCGCCGCCCCTGATGAAAATTCCCATAATTGTTACGGGCTGTCCCCAGTCGTATGGCGTGTATATTATTTCCATTCCGTTCGGCGTTCTTGCCTGTTTCACGTCAAAAAAAAGCCCGGCGCCGGCAACCGCACCGGCATCACAGCGCAGGCAAAAAAAAGAGGCCGCGAGCAGGCTAATAATTCCAGGTAAACGAAAAACCATATAACAACCTTGACAACTCCGAACCGTAAATGCCGAAACCCAGCCGGTAATCTTCGTCGTTATATCCCCAGCCCAGTCCGTACGCGACAAGCACCTCGTCGGATATATCATAAATTCTGGTAGACGCCATTATGCAGTGATAATCACTGATACAAAACTCAAATGAAAAAACCAGGTCAAACCTGTTCCCAGAGGGATCCTCCACAAAGATATGGTCCGCGGATATGTTGAATCCGTAGGCAAAAAGATAGCTCAAACCCGCGGATACCTCCCTGAACCCGTGATTTTCAAACAGGTTCCTGAAAACCAGCGACGACATAAATCCGTATTGTTTTTTTTCCGCCCCGGCGCCTATGCTCAGTCCTATGCCCATATCCAGGCCGCCGCCGAAATCCGCCCTTTCGTAACCTGCCGTAACACCGGCGACAAGCCAATGCGCCACAGGGTACGCGTACGCAAAATCGTAGCTTGACGTACCGAGGTCAAAATCCGAATCTATGTCCGAAAAGGATGCCATAAAGCTGTAATTGTATTCGGAAAGGTAAGCCGCTGAAAACGAAAAATATCCCAATCCTATGCCCGTACCCATACCGAATCCCGAGACTTCGTCCGACATGGTCGCTGCGGGATTAATCCTGATATAATCCGTACCCCTCATGTATGATCTTCCGCCCTCGCCCATGGACAATACCCTGGAGCCATAGGGGGGAACTACCTCGGCATTCAGTAAGGACAGTACCAGTAATATTCCTAATAATAACATAAGTACCCGTTAGTTAGAAAACATGTGTATACAAATTATACACTAGGATTATCAAAAAATTGAACACTTTAGCTTGAATACTTTTGCTCCGTCTGAAAGTCATTTTGCTCCGTCTGATAGCAAATTCTTGTTAAATCAGGGAGTTAGCGTGGGGGAAAGCATGGTGTATGTAAAAATTACATGGCTTGGCACCCCTCTTGCAAGATCAGGACACATAAGGGAAGGGAGGGTCTCATGGAAAACAGGAACATTGAATCAACTGCCATATACAACAGGCATTTAAAGCCTGTTATCGAAGCCGCAATACCGGCTTCGGGCCAGAAAATATCAAAGCCTATGACAACTGACTGTGTCATTGTCGGCCGTTCCGAAGACGCAGACTTGACAATAAACGACCTGAAACTGTCAAAGCATCATTTCATGCTGGTCAAAAATAACGGCAAATACTCTATCAAGGACCTGCAAAGCACAAACGGAATTATCCTTAACGGAAAAAGGGTTAAAAAAGCCTTGCTTACAGGCAGTGACAAGATAGTAGCAGGAAATACCACCTTCAGGTTCATACTTACCAACAGCGATTATGATAAACCGGAACCCGCCAAAATGCCGCTGGGCGCCCCTATAGATTTTACCTTTGATAAAAGCTACAGGAAGACCGAAAGAGCAGGCAGCAGGAAAACAATCTTTGTCTCGATAATAGCGGGACTTATTGTTACAGCCGCGTCGCTTATGTTCTTTTCCTCCGAGGAGGAAGTCAAGGTTGCGCCGATCGCGCAGACACAGATACTGCCCGCAAGCAGAAGCATTGACCTTGAAATAGCGGAAACCAATCTTAATGAAGAGGACAGGGCAAAGATATTAAGTTACTACAGGCTTGCGGAATATCATTTCAACATGGGTAACTACGCTCTGGCTAAAAAATCCATGGAAACCGTATTCAGCCTTCTGCCTGATTCCGTTATCGCGACCGCGTTCATAGCTGCGTGCGAAGATCAGATAGACAGGTTCGCCAAGGCCGACGACAACTTAAGGGAGCTTGAGGAAGAACAGAAAAGACAGGCAGTAATAGAAGACCTGCTGAAATCCGGGTACGCAGAGCTTGACAAGAATAATTACAGCGGCGCGATCGCCGCGTTCCAGAAAGTGCTGGACATAGATCCTTACAACACGTCAGCGTATGACGGCATAATAATAGCCGAAAAATCAATGCAGGAAAGCCTGCCCATACCGCCTGAAACCATTGAGGTAATAAGGCCGTCCAAGGGCGAACTGCTGGCCATACAGATGAACAACGCGTTTGCGTCAGCCGACTATACCAAGGCATACGAACTGGCATCCAGGATACTGAAAATGGGACAGCGCAGGGCCGGAAGAAAATACTTCCTGCACGCGAACAGGACCCATGACCAGATCCTTGAACTGACAAACAACATGTTCGGCCCCATGATGGCGGAAGCCGGAATGCTGGAAAAAACCGGCGCAGACAGGGAAGCCGCGGATACATACAGGACCGTGCTCGCGCAGTTCCCGTATCACAAACAGGCAAGGGCAAACCTGAAACAGATACACAAGAAACTGCATGAACAGGCAAAGCTTCTGTACGCGAAAGCCCTGCTTGAAGAGACATATTCAAACATCACCGAGGCAAAATCAAAGCTTGAAATGATACTTACTACAGTGCCTAAAACAGACAGCTATTACAGGAAGGCGAAAAGCAAGCTAAAAAAACTGGAGATAGCCGCTTAATTAAAACCCAAAAGTCCCTAAACCCAACCCTTATACAGCCCCTGCCGCAAGGCAGGGGTTATTTTTTTCTCGACTTTTCATGTTCTTGCCTGTTATAAACACAGACAAAATTAATATAATTTAATAATTAAAGGGAGATAACTGATGTCCGCCCTCAGCACTGAAAGGGAATTCGCTGTAAGACAGAAAAGACTGGCCTGCGATAAAAACCTTTCACTTAAAATCGATAACAGATTGTATAAGATAATAAATTACAACAGCTTCGGTATAGCCGTTAAAAGTAAGGCTGATCTTCCGCAAAAGATGGCTGCGGAAATCACGCTTAACGACGAAGTCATCTTTGCCGTTACAGCGGAAAAAGCACGCAGGGATCACGATTTGTGCGCTTTTAAACTTGTTGACTGCTGTATCGATCTGGACGTGCTTAACGGTCATATGCTTGCGGACAAATTCATAAAACCCTTTAAAAAAATGTCCGTGGAAAATATGAATACCATTGAAGAGGCCTTTGATTTTGCTTCGAGGCTGGAAAGACAGACAAAAAAAACCGCCTCATTAATCACCAAAAACCTGTATGGAAATAATATCAGCCTGGATGTGATCAAAAAGCAGGAAGATATTATAATTAATAAGATTGGAACGCTTCTGGGTATAACATTCCAACTGTATTTCAAGCGGATCTTTAAATTAACCGAAGGAATGGAGGCTAAAGAAAGGGAAGATATTCTAAACTCATTTAAAAAACTGCGTCCGTACTTTTTTGCGTCAAAACTTTTGGAAAGAGCTTACACAATACCTTTAGGATATCACGGTGATTACCATACTATCAACATGATTTATTCTCACGATGCCTTTGGCGCTACGATATACGAAAAACTCGTACAACACGGAGGGAGCTCCTTTCAGGCCTGTATGGCAGTCAGAAACAGGGCTGAATATCTGACCAATAAACTCCGTAACGCATTAACTGTAAGGGATAGAAAAAAAAGTTACAAAATTATTTCAATAGCAAGCGGCCCGGCATATGAAATTCAAAAACTAATCGACACAGATACAGAACTTATGGAAAATGTTGAAATAAGCCTGCTGGATGCCGAAATCGATTCTCTGGAATACGCCCAACGGAAATTGGTTGAAAAATGCATTCAAAAAAGCATTCACCTTAAAATCAATTACATAAAAATGGATGTGTTGGAAATTATTAAAGGAAAAATCAGAGAGCAATATGATTTTATTTACACGGCTGGACTTTTTGATTACTTTGAAGACAAGGTTGCCAGAACAGCAGGGAAAATACTTTACAACTTGTTAAAGAAAGAGGGAACACTTATTATTGGAAATTTCAGCCCTAACAACATGACAAAACATTTCATGACAGTAATCTCTGAGTGGAACTTGTTCTACAGGGATCGGGAAAAAATATCTCAACTATTTGGAGACTTCTCCGGCAACTTTGATATAGAAGCTGAACCTGAAAAAATCAACCTATTCGCCTGCATCAAAAGGGAATTCTAGTATAAACATTCCCTTTCCGCTTTCATCTTCAACGCCGTACCAGGCGTTTCCGCCGTGAAGCCTGCTCACAAAACGTACGTAGTATAAGCCCAGCCCCTTGCTGCAGAAAGTATGTTGTTTGGAATCGGTATATTTATTAAATATTTCCTCCCTCTTTTCCTCAGGGATTATTTCATTGTCCGACAAAAATTTAAAAAGCACACTGCCGTTTTGCCTCGCGATATTCAAACACACGCGACTGCCCGGCTTGTTGTACTGAATGGAATTGGCAAGGATATTATTCCATGCCAGCTCGATATAATTAAGATCAATATCAATACTATCCTGCTCACTGATATTTATGAGTTTAAAATCAAAGTTAATGCTGTTGAGCTTGAATTTCTGCTCCCAGTCCGACATTATCATTTCCTTTATTTTATGAATACTCTCCGGCTTCTTGTTTAGATTAATATACTCTTCGGAAAAGCAATTGATAAGGTTATTAACGATCTGGGAAACCTTAGTACTCTCCATATCAAGGATACCCACTTTCATTTTCTGCTCAGGTTTTTTATCTTCATAGTCTGCGCATATAAGGCTTAAACATCCCTTGATAATTGACAGCCTGTTTTTTACGTCATGTGATAATGTTTTTATTAAAAATTCAGTTCTTTTAACAGCCTCATGCTCTCTTTTTACTACCCTGGTGGTAAGTACATTCAACACACATCCTATAGTAACGCCATACCCCAGAAAAAATGCCTGCGAAAAAAAGTCATTGAAGCTAAAATTGCCGGCCATATAGTTTATGCCAACATGATAGACTAATATCATTAGTGACGTAGATAAAAATACCCATACGGTAGTATCTGCCAGAATTGATGCCGTTATAAAAACAAGAAACAATCCAGCAAAATATTTACTTTGAAAACCATCTCTTGTAACATAGCTCATACTTGAGATGGCAAACCCACCGATAAGTATTATGATTTGAAAATAATCATTTAAATATTTCAGCGGAATTTTTTTAAGAAAAATAATCATCAATACACAGCTCAGAACAACAATACCTCTTATTATCATAAGCTTATTAAAAAATTCCGGATAATAAACATAATCCAATATGCCGAATAAAGGAAAACCCACTAATGCAACTGCAAAAACCCATAAATTACGATCCCTGTATTTTCTAACTAGATATTTATCAACACTTTGTTCCATAATTCCTCGTTTATAATGACGAAAGCAGCCCTTTCACTAATTCCAGGGTTACAGATGTCGGAGTAAATACTGCTTCTGCGCCCAGGCTTTTTGCTTTTCCTAT
Organism: Oligoflexia bacterium; assembly: GCA_016926495.1. GTDB lineage: Bacteria > Bdellovibrionota > JAFGOL01 > JAFGOL01 > JAFGOL01 > JAFGOL01. The sequence goes on along the minus strand of JAFGOL010000053.1, from coordinate 478 downwards.
AAAAGCATCACCAGGCATGCCTGACACCATAAATTTTCTGCACGGGATATTAAGGCTGGTAATTTCTTTTAATAAATCCGTACCAAACATGCCGTCACCCATGTCCTCATCTGTAAAAATCATTAAACAGCTTTTCAGTTCCTTTAATCTATTCAGCAAATCTTCTCCGCTTTTAAATGTCTGTACTTCATAACCGTCTTTTTTTAAGGGACTCAGCGTTATTTCAAAATAGCTGCGGACTATTTCTTCATCATTAGCCACAAGAATGGTTTTTTGCGCGTTTACGCCCGGCTTTGTTATTCTTTCTATTTCAGTAAAACCGGCTTCTTTATCATCAAGAAAAAGAACAAGATGCTCTATATTAAGCGGCTTTGGCGCGAATATTTTAGCTCCAAGATTTTTTGCCGTTTTTCTGTCTTTATCGTAATACCTGTTGGAATGTACCATGCTTTTTAAATCAGGATATTTACCCTGAGTC
>JAFGOL010000008.1 GCA_016926495.1 Oligoflexia bacterium | reverse complement strand
TGAAGAAAAGCCGGAAACAAGCTGTTTCAGTTCGCTGATCTCATGGTCCGGCAATTCGTTTTCCAGAAGCCCGGATATACCGTTGCTGACAAAAACAAGATCCCGGAAAATCTCCACCAGGGTATCAATAACCCTTTTTTCATCATAGGCTTCATTAAAAAGGGTCCGGCAATATTTAAGACATTCGCCGGGGTTGTTGTTGATTATCGCCCGCGCAATCTCGTAAACAAAACTGCGGTCAACAAAGCCCAGTATGGTTTTTACGTCGGATATTTCCAGCTTTTTTCCGGTAAAGGATATTACCTGGTCAAGAATGGAAAGAGAGTCCCTCAGGCTACCCCTAGCCTCTCTCGCTATGGAATACAGGGCGTGGCTACTGGCCTCTACATCCTCCTGTTTTACTATGGAAACAAGTGTCTGGTAAATATCTTCAAGACCGAGTTTTTTAAAATCAAAATGCTGGCATCTTGATACTATAGTCTGCGGTATCTTGTGCGGCTCTGTCGTCGCGAATATAAAAAGGCCGTGAGGCGGAGGCTCTTCCAGAGTTTTAAGCAGGGCGTTAAACGCGGAATTTGAAAGCATGTGGACTTCGTCGATTATGTATATCTTGTACTTCATGCTTACAGGTGGATAAACGATGTTTTCCCTTAGTTCCCTTATAGAATCAACGCCGTTGTTTGACGCTCCGTCTATTTCCTGAACATCGATTGAAGATGAAGATATTATTTCAAGGCAACTCCTGCACTTGTTGCAGGGTTCTCCGTCCGACGGATCTTCACAGCATACCGCTTTTGCGAGTATTCTTGCCACAGACGTCTTGCCTATACCCCTGGAGCCTGAGAATATATAGGCGTGGGCCAGCCTGTTATTCAGAATGGAATTCTTAATGGTCCTTACAACATGGTCCTGACCTTTTACGTCCGCAAAACACATGGGGCGCCACTTTCGGGCGAGGACCTGGTAAGATGACATGAAACCTCCGTTAATCATACCAAGTGGCAAAATTCAGCCTGGTATAAGCAACCGGTGGTGACACGCGGAACACTCATGCTTACCGCTGCTTCCTTTCGGATCTGACGGGGTTAGCCGGGCTCACGCTGTCCCATGCCGGTTACCGTTTGTTTTGTACCAAAAAAAAGCATTTCAGACAAGGGAGGATATATAAAGGATACAGACTATATTAAAACTCAATAATTTCAATTCGTTCACTGCCTGAAGCATCGTGGTTGGAATGAACGATAAAACTCAGGACCCCCTGCCGGTTTTTAAGCAAGGCTTCGCTTTGAGCATCATCCACGGCAAGCACAACCCTGGCCAGCGAATCTTCATCAAGTATTGTAATACCCAGCACGTAAACACCGTTTGCGACATTATATACTTCAGTTCCGGTTTTATTTACCACGTCCACCCTGGTGCCGGGAAAAACAAATTCAAGGGGAATTTCAGACAGTGACGTAGTAACGGTTACGGCCTTTTTGCCCTTAAGTTCGGCCATGTAAAGCACGTCATCGCCGGCGTATTCAGGAGCGGGTGCGCTTTTCAGCATCCTTACAAACAACAGGGTGCCGGACATTGAGACCAGCGAAATTATAACAACAAGCCTCTTACTTGTGAGTACCGTCCGAAGCCGCCGCTTCAAGTTCCTCAAATACTTTTTCAAATTTTCCATTATGCTTTTCCTGTTCCCGTTTATTGCCATAAGGTTTTTTGGGCCTTCTTATGCTGATCTTATAACCGTTTTCTGTGCTGATTTCACTGTCTGCGCAGGTAACGCCCTCTTTACATTCGTCGCTAAAAAACACGTTGTATACCGCCCTGTGCATTTTTACGTTAATCTCTTCACGCCTGCTTATCTGGATGTGTATCTTCCCGCAGAAAAGCACAATCATGCTAACGGGTATCATTATGTACGCAAGCTCAGTAAGCATTGCCGGTATTTACGTCCCATTCCTCGTCTGTAGTGGCAAACCATTCACGCTGCAACGGTTTTTCTTCAAATTCCCTGTATTTTACGCACGCGATGCTTCCGGTAATAATACCTTCATGTTTTACACACGCGGAATTAAAAATGTTCTTGTGAAATTCAATCAATCCCGGCAGCCTGAAAAACAAAATATAAACCGGGGGCTGCCTGCGATGCTTCACATAATGATAATTCGGCAAAAGACCGAGACCGTTTTCCTTTCTTAATTTTACGTCCAGCAAGGGGGCGTAAATTTTAAGTTTAAGCAGTAAAAAATCCTGGTATTTTTCAAGGCCTTTCGCGGCTTTTTCCGCTATTTCAATAAGGTAATAGAGTTCAGGAAAAGCGATAAGGGGCAGGCAAAATACCATTAACCTTCTTAACTGTTTATTGATCCACGAAACCTCGTTCAGGGTATCAATGTATAGACCGGCCACCGAAAGCATGTGAGCGTCGCCCTTATTCTGCAACTCCATTAAAAGGGATGCGGCCCTGCTCATTTTTACAATTTCAATCATCGCACCCGTGATTATCATTACAATCATGGAGCAAATAACAAGCACGG
>JAFGOL010000052.1 GCA_016926495.1 Oligoflexia bacterium | reverse complement strand
GTTGAAGAATGCCACAAGGCGGCAGCGATAATAACAAGGGTGTTGAAGTCATTTTGAAAATGGAAAATGTCAGCAAAAAACTCATGTCTTTCATCAAGGAGCAGATAAATTGTTTTTATCCCGGTAAAAACATAAAAGTATATCTTTTCGGTTCAAGAGCCGACTCTACAAACAGGGAACGCTCTGATTACGATTTGGCTTTTGATATACCGGAAGATTGCGGGGATTCTGATTTTTTGTTGACTATAAAAGATGATGCCCCTACACTTTGTGGCATAGACGCGGTAAACCTTAACAAAACCTCTCCGGAGTTACGGAATAACATCAACAAGAACGGTGTATTAATTTATGAATCAGCAAAAAAAGGATAATTTTTTTAAAGCCCTTAAAAGCCTTGAGGATGCCATCGCGGAGCCTGTTGTAAACCAGCGCGATGTTGCGGGTATTATCCAGAACTTCGAATTCGTTTATGAACTTTGCTGGAAGCTCCTGAAATCCCATCTTGAAGATGAAGGATTAAAAACCGGTTCGCCTAAAAATGTTTTTTCGCAGGCTTTCCAGGCAGGCCTGATTGATGATGAGGATACATGGCTGGAAATCATTGCAGCGAGAAACCTTTCAGTTCACACGTACAGCGATTCACTGGCTAATGCCCTTGTAAATGACATCAAGACAAAATACATAAAATTATTCAGAAAAATCAAAAAATCATTGAATAGTATGTAAACTATTCCTATTCAAGGCATAACTGACATGACACTTTTATCCGGTATCCTGCAAACCAGGTTATAATACCAATTAGTAACCAAGATTGCTAATTAGCATAATGCGTAAAAACCATATCAAGGGACAATTTTATAACGGGGTAATGGCCGGTATGGGGGTCCTGAAATCGCCCTTGAGCTTGAACCTGTAATAGCCGTCCGGTTTTCTGGCTTTTGTAAGCGGGCCGAAGCTGAGGAACTGGCCGAACTGCTGTTCGAGATTTCCGCCTATTTTAAGCGAAACCGTAAAATCGTAAGGGTTGTTGAATTTCATGACCATTTTGCCGCTCATACTGAGATCAAGATCATCGCTTTTACCGCCCATACTAAGCCTGGAAACAAGCAGTTCGCTTTTAACAAACGAGCCTGAAAAATTACCGCTTTTCAGGCCCATACCGGGGAAAGTCATACCCATAACATTGCCCTCGGATACTACTATGTTACTGAGTGTTACATCAATCTGCAGGTCGGAATAGGCGTAATTAACGGCATTGACGGCCCCCCTGACCTTAAAATCGGATTTAGCGTGAATATCCACGGGAATGAAGTTTTTTATGATTTTATAAAGCTGGATACCCTCCCCTTCTATATCGATACCCAATTCATCCGGCTTTCCGGACGGATTAACAGGCAGCCCGGATATTTTACCCGACACCCGTCCTTCAAAGGATTCGGTACTGAACCTCGCGGTGGGTGCAAACATGAGAATTGAAAGCAGGGATATCTTCACTTTTGAAGGCCCGAGTACTATTTTTTCCTCCCTGTTCTGGAGCTTCAACTTGGCGGACTCAAAGGAAATGCCGACTGAAGGAAAAAACGATATGGACGGGGAAACGGGCTCGACAAAAAGACCTGTCTGCTGGTAAATATTGTCCATCACAAGCTTTATTACAAGCTCATCCGGAAAATACAGCCTTAAAAAAATAAAAAATGCCAGTATGGCTATAGCCACATAATACTTAATATTGTACAGCATCATAAAAAAATTTTTAACAGAAGTCATTTAGGAGTCCTCGCAACCACTTCAAACTCTACGTCGATATACCTGTCGTCGTCAAACCTTGTCTTTATTTTCAGAGAAGAAATTTTCGTGGAAATGCCGTTCTGTTCTATCCCGAAAAGCAGCCTTGAAAGCTGCCTTATGGTTATCTTGTTATACTGGACGTTCGCGGTATTCTCGTAATACTTGCCGCCTTCAACCTCCTTTCTGGGTGATTCCTTAAGATCGATCCTTGATGCCGGTTTTATCATTGCCGCTGTCTGCTGCCTTTCCACAATATCAAGCAGAGAAATATATTTTGTTTCCATCGAAAGCTTTTTCATTTTACGCATCTGTGTCTTGCTTTTTTTTATCAGATCATCCAGTTCGTCAAGTTCCCTGCTTATAACCGCCATCTCCTTTATAACATCTTCCCTCTCTGAAATCATGGCAAGTACGGAATATATAATGTTAAAAAAGATAAACAGCATTATTGCGGCTGCGCTTATTTTGACAATCAACTGCTCCCTTTCCGGGAGTCCGTCATAAGCCGTCCTGAGCTTCTCCACAGTCTCGCTGGATACCACCGCGGACCAAACCTCCTGCGCCTTGAATTTTATACTGTCAGGTATCATTTGCTCCCCTTGTATTGCGCCGAAAGATCAAACTCCTTGTTAATTCCGTCAATGGCTATCCTTATGTTTCCCTGTTTTATGTCCTTGAACTTGCCGCTGTTTTCAAGAGCCTGCATTACGTCCTTGACTACCGTAGCGTTTGTGGCAATCCCCTTTACAATCTTGACGATCTTCCTGTTGATATGCAGTTCCTTGATGTCCAGGACAAGATTTTTGGGAATGGAGCCGGAAAGGTCCCTTAGCACGGCATAGGCGGAAACCGTTCCGTCGGACGGATCTCCTTCAAGCAATGTTTTCTGCATCCTCAGCCTTTCCTTTATTTCACGCGAAAGCTTTGAATGATCATTCAAAAGTTCCGATGTCATTCTTTTGGACTTATCAGGAAAAGCTTCGGAAAATTTCGCCGAAATCTGGTCCCTGTAGTTATTCGATACCATGTCCAGGACAAAAATATGCACCATTGCGTAAATAAAAAATATTCCAAGCCCGTACGCAAGATTTTTTATCGTGGGTTTAAACAACTGAAGTATCTGGGCAACACCCTCGGTTTCCCTGGTTTTGGCAAAATCACCCTTTCGGAAATTAAATCCCTTCCACCCTCCCTTGGCGATAAACCTGGTCAACACGGCGTAAACGCCCGAAAACTTGTGTTCATCAGGGGGATTATCAAAAACGAGCGGAGCGTCCAGAGTTCGCGCGTAATTAAGCGGCATAAGCTCTATTTTAAGCTCACTTTCTATATACTCCTTCATGTTCCTTATATGCCACCCGCATCCGGTAATATAACCCATGGAGACAGCCTCTTTTGCCGTAGCCTTGTAATTGGAAACCGTCTGGTTTATATCCCTTACTATTATATCCAGGGTCTCCTTTATAAACGTGGAGAATCTCATCTGATCCTCTGGAAACGAGGCCTTGTCATCGTCAAGAATGATCATGCCCGAATTGATCTTGAAACTCTCGGCATCATCATAGGAAACCTGGTACTCTTCCATAATGGTTTTTGTAATATGATCACCGCCGTAGTTGATCGTCCTTACAAGTTGGGGGACACCCTGTCTTGCGATGACAATATTTGTTTTGGAGGCGCCGAGTTCAATAATAACGTAAGTCATATACCGGGTCTCGTTGACGAGTTCGCTCTCAATTTGGACATCTACATTACGGGCGCCCAGATTCAGGTTCTTCACAAATGACAACAGGGAATCAATACCCGTGGTAATAATATCCGGATCAAAACCGGTCCCCTGTATAGCATCAATAAAAAGTGATATGTCGGTCTTCATGGCGACACAGGTCAGTACCTTGCTGTTTCTTTCAATTGTTTCCACGGATTGCCAGCTGAAAACAATATCTTCCAGTTCAAAGGGAAGCTCTTCCTCTATCTCCAGCGGCAGTGTAAGCGATATTCTCTTGCTGTCCCTGAACGGCAGGGTAATAAACCTGTTTGTTGTTTTCTCGGAGGGGAAAATCACTATAGTCTTGTCAGGACTGTAAAGGTTGGAGGTTTTTAAAGACGAAAGCACGTTGGTAATCTGTTCAAGATTGCTGAGGCTGGGATCCCTTTTTATCAGGAGACCGGAACAATCGATAATTGACAACCCCCTGTATTTTTTCTCCGCATACAGGGCTTTTAAGGAATGAGTTCCAATGTCAATAATAAGGATTTTCAATCTATCTCCCAATACACAATTTTCGGTTTGTAATCCCCGGGAAGGGGTGGCTGTTTCTTTTTTTCCTTTTTTGATTCCTTCTTTGCTTCGGTCTTTTCCTTCATCAGTTCATCGTAAGATTCCGATACATAACATGTAATCCTGCTTACAACCCTTCCGCTTATACCCATAGCTTCTATTTTAAAATTTCTTTCCTCAAAGGAAAGAGGAATCTGCATAGGATTAAAATTTGTTGAAGTTATTGC
>JAFGOL010000051.1 GCA_016926495.1 Oligoflexia bacterium | reverse complement strand
TCAAAATATAATAAAAAAATCCTGCGAGGCAATACAACAAGATAAAAATATTCAGATTATAACAGGGTTAGGTCATATACCTGGTGTATATAAGGCACTTTCCAATAAATTCAGAAACACTAAAGTAAAAGTTGAATATAAAATTTACAGCGATGAAGCGGTTGATTTATATCTAATGGTTTTAGAGGGCATTACTTTGGGTGTTGTAGAAAGAAGTAATGATAGCAAGTTGGAAGAATCCATTAAATATCAAATTGATTTTTTCAATAAATACTTAAAAGGGACTTCTTCTCGTAGTGGATGCAATTGCAATAGTGTCGGTGTAGAATATGACGGCTTTTTTCCATTCTGGGAATTACTCTTATCCGATTGATTCGCGCCTTTTACAAATTGTAAATTATCCTGATGTCTGCTGCGTCTGGTCCTTTTCTTAAATTACTCATAAATAACAACGCCGGTGCAGTCCGAGATTTGCCGGTATTCTATTTTTATATGTGGCCTTCCCCCCGGGTTGCCTTAAAGGCAAGGTAGATCAGGTAACAGGCCCCGAGATATTTAATAACCGTAAGCGGGCGCGGATTTTTGAATTATAATCGAAAGTCCGGTAACGGCAGCCAGCGTGTGTATGGTAATCCCGCATGCAAGACCCGCCGAAACCGCCAAACCGTTTCTGTGTCCCTTTGCAAGGCTTTCAGTAAGCACAAAGATATTGTCAGGACGGGCATAAGCGTCAGGATTGCCGAGGCGCCGATAAAAGACATTAAAATACTCCATTCCATATCCGGTAATATATTATCGCCCTGCCATATATTCAAGGGGCGTTAATAATTTCTTTTTCTGCTTGAAAGCCTGTTGGTATTAAGGTTAAAATGTTTATATAAGGTCTACTTATGGATACCAAAGACAATAATGGCAGTGTGTTCAGCAAAAACGCCCCGCAGGACAGTGAATTCCTGAGGGTAAGCACTGAAGTTATAAAAAATATTACCAACACCTTTTTTGACGTGTACATACTCAGGGGTAACAAGTTTGTAAAGCTTTTTAAGAAAGACTCCAGGGTTGACGTGGACAGGATCAAAAATTACGAGGACAAGGGGCTGGCCAACCTTTATATTCATAATACGGCCAAGTCCAGCTACATGCTCAAGGCCGACCAGGTGGCGGCGAATATTTTACAGAACCAGGAATTACCCCTTGAGAAAAAGACGGAGATCATTCACGAAATAACCAGCCTTATAATGACGGAAATTTTTATTGATACGTCAATAGACAAAACACTGCTCGCAAAAACCCTGGAAACATCCAAAGAGGCCGTAAAACACCTTACAAAGGATAACAATACCATGATAGCCTTTATAAGGTCCGCGAATTCCGATTTTTATCTTTTAAAGCATTCTGTGTCTGTATGCGTGATATCCGTGTTGCTTGCAAAGGCCCTTGCGATAGAGAGCCCCAAAATACTAACCACGATCGGAGTTGCCGGGCTTTTGCATGATATAGGCATGGCCCAGATCAGCAAGGAAATCGTACATAAAAAGATAGAGGAAATGAACGCCGACGAATTAAAGGAATACAAGCTTCATCCCCTGTACGGAATGAACATAGCGCAGCATATAAAGGAGATATCCCCTGAAGTCAGGCAGGTTATCTATCAGCACCACGAGCAGCCAAACGGCCAGGGTTTTCCCAATTATTTAAGAAGTAACGATATAGCGTATATGTCGAAGATAGTTTCCATCGCCGATTCCTTTTGCACCCTTACGGCGAAACACGAAAACAAGGAGTCATACGAGCCATACGAGGCAATAGCGCTTATGCAGGAGCAGGTCGGTGTTTTTGATCCTGAAATGCTGGCCTCTTTCGTCGAGCTTTTTCTGCCCAAAAAGGAGAAGAAATAATTTTTAAGTCATTATTTTGTCTATATTGATCAAAACAATTAAATTTATATAGATATAGGGCTATAATATTGGCATGGGTTACCTGAGCTTGATACTTGCCTTTATCTTAATAGCAGTTTCTTGCTATATAGTTGTCAGGGTTTTTATAGGCCAGGGCCTTTCGCTTGAAGATCAGGAACGTCTGGGTATAGGCACTCAAAAAAAGGTGTTTCCGTCCGCGGTACTGAAGCTCGTATATCCCGTGGCACGCAGGCTGGTACCCAGCGTGGCTGAGTGGAAGATTGATAAAAAAAGGGCTATACTCAAAAAAAAGATTGCGAGTGCGGGTTTGAGGGAGGTTATGGCGCCGGACGAGTTTTACGCGTTCCAGGTCGCCCTTGCCTTTGTAATTCCTTTTGTTGTTTATGTTTTAAACCTTCTCGGCGGTTTCGGACTTTCGCTGGTTTTCCTGCCGGTATTTATAATATTCGGGTGGTTTTACCCGGGGTTGTGGATAAACGGTGTTATAAAGACCAGAAAGGAACAGATAAAGAGGGAGATGCCTTTTGTCGTGGACCTTTTAACGCTTTGCGTGGAGGCGGGCCTTGATTTTCAGGGTGCCATGGGCAAGGTTGTTGAAAAAGGCCAGAAGGGGCCCCTCAGGTATGAATTTGAGACCGTAATGCAGGAAATAAAGATCGGCGCTACAAGGAGCGAGGCCCTTAAAAGTATGGCGCAGCGTATAGATTTAAAAGAAATATCATCATTTGTGTCCATACTTGTGACGGCGGAGCGCATGGGTTCCCCTATAGGCGACGTCCTGAGATCGCAATCCGATTCAATAAGGCACGAACGTTTTATGACTGCCGAAAAAAAGGGCGGCGAGGCTTCCACCAAAATACTTATTCCCATGGCGGTGTTTATACTTCCCGCGGTCTTTATAGTTATTTTCGGGCCTATAATCCTTCAAAAAATATACGGAGGCTAGGCTGTCTTGAACCTTTATATTGACGAAAAACTGATTTCCTCAAATGTAAAAAACGCGCGATCCTTTACGGAGCGGTTTAACGGGTTGATGTTCAGAAAGCATTTAGACAGTGACGAAGGATTGTTCTTTGCGAATTGTAACTGGATACATACGATGTTCATGAATTTTTCCATCGATGTTTTATACCTTGATAAAAAATATAAAATTATAGACGTAGATAATGCCGTGAAGCCCTGGAGATTTTGCAGTCCCAGGTTGAAGGCAAGGCACGTAGTGGAAATGAGAGCCGGTTTTATTAATGACAATTCTGTCAGTATCGGGGGTGTGGTCAGGTGTACAGGTTAGTATGTATTAGCGGGCAGGAAAACGGTAAAACATATACTCTGAAAGAGGGTGAAAACAGCATAGGCCGCCTTGAAGGCGCGGACATAAAGGTACCTTCGGCAGCGGTCTCAAAAAAGCACGCGGTAATTGTTATAAAGGGCGATTCGGTTACAGTAGTGGATCTGGGTTCCAAAAACGGGACTTTCGTGAACGGCGTAATGGTAAAGCGCAAGGACATAAAGCTCGGCGACAAGATCGGCGTGCATGATCACGTATTCCAGCTTGTTCCCGGACTTGCCGTAAAGGACGCCGCGGTGATGCAGGGAATTCCGGGAATAGATTTCAAGGTTGAGGAACAGGATTTTGAATACAAAAGCAGGCCGCGCCAGAAACCGACCGGGCTGATAGGAGGCATTGACCATTTTATTGAAACCACTTTTATGCCTTTTTTCGAGAACGTAATGAAAAAATACCCGGTCTCCGTGATCCTCACGATAGTATCCGTCCTGGTTTCAATGGCGATCACGCTTATTGTTACAATTCCGGTTGTCCAGTTTGACCAGGTAATACTGGACAGGGAGGCGTCGCAGCGGGGAATATATGTGGCGCATATTCTGTCTGAGAGCAACAAGGACCTGGTGAGTATGGACAGTACCGAACTCCCCACTATAAAAGCCGCCGACGGGGTCCCCGGCGTGCAGGCCGCTATTATCGTGGATGTTGAGGGCAGGATACTGGCCCCGGTGGAATTTGCCGACCAGTACCTTACGGGCCCCCAGCTTGAAAGGATCAAGGTACTGAAAGAGGATAAAACAGTCAGGGAAGCATCCGCCGACGTATATTCACCGGGGATCAAGGGTAAATACGTGATTACGGCTCCGATAAAGGCGTATTCTCAGGAGCAGGATTCGCAGGTTGTAATGGGTTTTGCCCAGGTTATATTTTCAACGACCGAGATCCAGCACAGCCTTGCCGCAGCGTGGCAGAGGATCATGATAGGAATTGTAATAGCCTCGTTTTTGGGACTTTTGCTGGCAATATTCTTTTCAAAGCTTTTCAGTCTTCCCTTCCTGCGGCTTTATGACGAGCTTGATCTTGGAATGAAGGGAGACGCGAAAAAAGTCAATTTCAGTATGGGTTCAAAGTACGGAAGGGACCTTGTGGAGCTGATAAATATTCTGCTCAGAAAGGCAAGAAGGGCGTCTGCAAAGGTACTCGCCGAAAGCGAGATGCAATCGCTTACGTCCCATATTACCGACGATATGGTTATTATAGAATCAGTGGGAAAAACCTTAAGGACGCCCTTTGTGGTTATTGACCCCGCGAATATGGTGGTTTTCGCGAACAGGGCTTTTACCGAGATATCGACGGGTAAAACAACGGACTGGTACGGTACACCGCTGGTTGACGCCATACAGGAACAGAATATCCTGGGCGTAATATTGAGCCTTGTACCAAGGTGTGCGTCGATGGGGCAGGACATAAGCGAAGACGCCATTGTGAATGACAGGCCTTACAGGATAACGGTTAACGGTATCAGGGATGACAGGGGGAATTACAAATATTACTGTATTAGCGTGGAGATAATTTGATAGGTTATGGCTAGGGAGTTTCGTCTTGAGATACTTAAGGGTAATGACGCCGGCGCCCAGTTCAGGGTTACCGGTGAAAGGGTCCTTTTCGGCCGTGCCGCGAACTGCGATATAGTCGTTACAGACGTGGCGGCCTCAAGGAATCATGCGGAGCTTATCAGGCTTGATGACGGATATTTACTGCGCGATCTTAATTCCAGCAACGGTATCATGGTAAACGGCAGAAAGGTGTCCGAACATCCCATGCAGGCAGGCGACGTCTTTACCATCGGGGATCACGCGTATAAATACGGAATAGTGGAAAAAAAGGAGCCGCGTCCGTCGGCCCCCCAAAAACTGAAGACTGACAATATACCGGGTCTGGGTCCGCAGGAAGGCCCCCCTCCCCCGATTCCCACCCTGGCAGGCGGAGGCAAAAGCAAGAGGCCGATTTTATACGGCGCGGTTGCGCTGGTACTGATCCTGGTCCTCGTTGTCGCATTTTCCGAAGACGATACGCAAAAAAAAACGGGCAGGGAGCAGATCAAAAAAGATCCGTTCGCTGTTGAAGACGTGGATGTTATTTACAACAGAAAAATTGAGCCGGGCATGGAAGAGCTTTACAACAGGGCCAATGAATATTATTTTTCAGGCAGAAGGGAATTTCGCCTTAAAAATTACTCGAGGGCCCTTGAGGAATTCAGGCGCGCTCTGACTTTTTATCCCAAGCACGGACAGGCAAAGTATTATGCCAGGATCACGGATACATATATTGAAAAGGAAAGCAAGCGCCTCATGGAGCTTGGAAAAAAACTGATGTCCCAGCTAAGGTATGAAAACGCCATTAAATGTTTCAGGGAAGTTATGGATTTTAACGTGCAAAAGCCCGATTCGCAGATATTCAGGGAAGCCGAAAAGATGAAGGCAATCGCTGAAAAGCGAAAGGTGCAGATCAATAACTAGGGGTGTAAATGAAGCTTTTGGTTTATAAATCCGGAAAACTGATTAAAAGCCATGACGTCTCGCAGGGTACTTTTGATCTGGGACGTTCCGAGGAATCCGATATCTGCATACTTGCCGAAAATGTTTCCAGAAAGCATATTGAATTTACGCCGGAAGGGAATGGCCTGAATTTTGTCAAAAAAAGCAGGTTCGGTGTTCTTACGCAGTCCGGAGTTGCGGTAGAGGAAGGGGTTTTGTTGAATAACGAGTCCCTGGAAATAGGTGACATCAGCATAGTGTTCTCAGTCGCTCCTGAAGATTTTGAAATGTCATACGCTCAGGGACCGGCTGAAGCGCAGCCCGCCGAAGAAAGTCAGCAGGAACCCGTCTTGCCGGAACCGGAGGATTCAGACGCCTTTACGATAGGTTTTGCGACAGGCGGCGGAGGTGAGCAGGAAAAATCCGGGGAAGAAGCTTCCTCCGTAGAACAGGAAGAGGAAGATCCCGACGCTACAATTGCAAGGGCGCCTGATGAAAACGCTTCTGAAGAAGCTCAGCGGCAGCCCCAGGGGATGCGGACACCTGAAGACGCGACCGTGGCCGGGGTCCCTTCGCTTGTATACCAGCTCAATGCCATAAGCGGGCCTTACAGGGACAAGGTTTTTTTGCTTGAGCATGAAAATATAATAGCGGGCCGCGGCAGCAGTTCGGATATAGTCCTGGTTGACGATATGGTATCACGAACGCACGCCAGGTTTACAAAGAAAGGCTTTGACTACTATTTAACGGATCTCAAAAGCGCCAACGGCGTAAGGGTAAACGGAAAAAAAATCAACCAGCCCACACTGCTGTTAAGCGGTGACATCATTGAAATAGGGTCTTCAACATTCAGGCTAGTTGTGATCAACCCGCAGGTGCAGTCCGTTCAGGGGGTGGATGCCGAAATCATAGAGGCGGTGTCCGGAGGCCCGGCTGTTGAAAAGATAGAGGACGAGCCCAGCCCGGCGCGCATAAGAAAGGTCGAAAAATCTTTCGGCTATGTTGATGATGACGAAGATGAAGAGAAAATAAAAGTTCCTTTAATGAAAAAACCCGCTTTTAAGATAGCGATATCAGGCGTGCTTGTTTTGTGCCTGTTGTACCTGTTTTCGCCCGAGAAGAAACCCAAGCCCAAACCCGCGCCTCCCAAGTCCGAATCCGTGGCTGAAGAGGTCGCTGAACCCGTTGAAGAGGCAAGGTGCCTTGAGGAAGGTCTCTGCCATCTGCCCATAGGGGTACAGAGGCAACTCCTGGCCGAATACGAAGTCGGTGTGAAGCTTTTCAAGAACTTTCAGTACGAACTGGCCGAGGACAGGGCGCATCAAATCCTGTTAAAGGCGCCTGACTGGAAAAAGGCGCAGGAACTCTATGAGCTTGCCAAGAGGGCCAAGGAGGAACTTCTGCTTAAAAAGAAAAAGGGAGAAGAGGATAATCTCCGCAAGATTCTTGAACAGCAGATCGCTGAGCTTCTGAAAAAGGCAAGGCTGCTTATGAAGCAGAAACGATACGAAGAGGTTAAGGAGATATGCGCAAAAATTCTGGAGATTGATCCCAATAATGAAGAGGCAAAGGCAATGCTCGCGCTTATCGCCGAAATAGAGGCAAGGAGGCTCAGGGCCGAGGAACTTCGCAGACAGATCCTTTTTATGATCCAGAAATACGAGGCTCTTTACGCCAGGGGCATGAAGTACTTTAACAACCAGGAATACAGGAAAGCCATTGAAACTTTCCAGAAATGCGTGGGCGTTCCCTCTCTGGGCAGCGAGAGGATAAAGCAGATCAGTGACGACAGCAGAAGGATGATTGTTGAAGCCAATGACCTGATGCTTGCCGCTGTTACGCCCGAACTTTCAATAGCCGAGGAGATGTATTCAAGCGAACAGTATTTGCAGGCCATAGCGGCGTATAAAAGGGTGCTTAAATTTGATTATAAAAGCACCAACGCCAAACAGGGTATTGCCAAAAGCAAGAGGGAAATAGAAGCCAACGCCAAGGAAATTTACGCCCGCGCGGCAATAGCCGAGAGTGTTTCGGATTTAAAGAACGCGTGTCTTTTGTATAATTCCGTTATTGAAACAGCCCTGCCGGGTACCAGGTATTATAAAGAGGCAATGAACAAGGTAAGGATGTACTGTAAATGAAAAATATTTTCGCGATTGCGAATGACAGGGGCTCAAGGCCTGTTAATGAAAATGCCTATTACTGCAACCAGAACACGGGACTCTTTGTGCTTAGCGACGGTATGGGAGGCGCCCTGTACGGAGACGAGGCCTCAAACCTGGTTGTTAAGGCGGTATCCGATTTTATGGAACATGCAGGCGCCGACAGTGACGCGACCATGCTTATCGAGAGAAAAAGAGGCGTTTCCACGGAAGGCCAGTATCTTCTGAATGCCGTAAATTTCGCGAACACCGAACTTATTAAACTGGCGAGGGCTGCTTCCAGGTATCCTGAAATGGGCGCGAGTATTGCCGCGATATATGTCAGTAAAAGGTTTGTCAGCCTTGTAAACGCCGGTGCCGTTTCTGTTTTTCTTTACAGGGACTCAAGGATCAAGAGGCTGTCGGTCGACTATTCGCTCGGCTCGTATCTTATGACCGATTCCCCCAGGCCCGAGCAGCATATACCGCTGATGTTTTTGGGATACACGGAGCCTCTTGGCGTGGTTGCCCGTGACGAAAGGATAAGATCAGGTGATCTTGTTATAATTTTGACCTCATCAGTGGAGAAATATTTGACCGTTGAAAGGATCGCAAAGATAATATCTTTAAATATTGCGGAAAGCTCAAGGCAGGAGCTTGACAAGGCTGCCCGTGATATAATTGCCCAGAGCAGGTTATCAGGCAACAGGGATAACGCAACCACGATAATTATAAGGAATACCGGATAATTATGGTTGACAAATTTGCACAAAATATGCTATAATAACCAGTGTTTGGAATATGTGTGTAATGTTAAGGAGGGGGCAATGAAAAGTATCAGAAGGTTTCTAAACAGGAGAGGCCAGAGTGCTACCGAATACATTCTTATACTTGCCGTTATAGTTGTTATTATACTTGCGGTGGGAAGGGTTTTTAAGGACAAGATGAAAAAGTTTGCTTCGGATGCGCTTGACAAGGTCAGCGGCGGTATTGAGAAAGTGGACTCGGTCTCCGACGATATGCAATGAAAAAAAGATCAGGACAGGCTACGGTCGAGTACCTTGTCCTACTCGTTGTCATAGCTGTTATATTCGGAAAGGTGATACATCACGTTCAGGATATTTTTTACGGCTGGGACGAAGAAAAGGGAGCCATAGAACTGTTCATTGAATACAATGTTGTGCAAAAACTCAGTAACCCCGCTTCCGATCAGGACGGAAACCCGACGGGAATAGGCTGGAGATAAATGAAAAAAAGCGGTCAGGCCAGTGTTGAATATATACTTTTGCTGGTCGTTTTGTTTCCCGTTATATTGTCACTGATGGGATGGCTTAAAACCCACATAGTGGTAGCTCTCGATAAATCCTTAAGGCACGAATTAAGCTGCAATGTAAGATACGCTTACAGTTGTCGCGATCTGGAGGAAAGCCAGGAGGTAAAATACGAACTCATGCCTAACGTAACGGGTGAGCCTCCTTACATGTACCAGGCTTATGTTAAAAGCAGGCACCCTCTCAGCTCTGTCGAAAGGGGATGGTAGTATGCTTGGGCAGCGTAAAGGCCAGGTCGCCGTGGAATTCATGTTCATGTTTATTCTGGTCGGTATGCTTATGGCCTATATATTTAAATTCGCTGTTACGACCGCGGCCCTTGAATACAGGGAATACGCTGCTTTCATGGTGGGAAGGGCAATCACCGCGTCGGCCGTAAGCTATACCGAAAAAGCTACAAAGGCTTCAATGGTGAATTCGCTTTATAATGATTCAGCGGGCATGAAGGTAACAAAGGCAGGCTCGCCTCCGAACGATTTACAGTGCAGCGAGAATATAGGCGAAGGCAGGGACAATGCCTTTAAAAACGCGATAACATACGGAACAGGCTCGGACTATGCTTCGGTGTCCAATACGGGTATCGCATGCAGCATAACCCTTGGCGAAATACTGCCTGTCAGTACCGAGGAGTTCAAGGTCGTTATAGAATCCATGACAGGCAGCGAGATATCGGATACCCATTGTAACTGCGAGATGGACTTTAACAACGACTGGGCCGCGTGCGTGTCAAATCCCCTGGAAAATCCGCCAGCGGTAAATTCAGGCGGCGGACTTCTGGACAACGGGTGCTGAAATGGGTGTCGGGGTTGGAGCAAAGTCACGTAAACCGAATTCCTCGGGACAGGCCATGGTTGAAACCATCGCAATGGTCCCTCTTATAATCGCATTGCTGATGTTCATGTATCAGGCATACGTCCTTGTTCACAGGGCCCAGGTCGTTCAGAAGTATCTTAAGGCGGCGACAATAGGAAGTATACTGAACAGGTATGACGCGGCGATTGGCCAGAAAGCAACAGAGAAGAGTCCATATTCTGGCGCTTCGGGCAGTTTTTATTTTGTCTATGGTGAAGGCGTCGAATATAATCTTGATATGTGGACAAAAGGCCTGCTCTGGTTTTTTGCCAGGCAAGATCAGCAATCGCGTCTTGAAAGTGTTTTTGATGCTTTTTCAGGCAAGCAGACAATGGGGATTTGCGTCGGCGGAGCAGGGCCGCTTGGTATACAGGTCAGCCCCGATGTGCTGGACCAGAGGGAAGACACGGAGTGGACCTGTAATTAGATAAAGGGGTGTTCTATGGGAGGTTCCAAAACTTTATTGATTTCCGCGGTACTCACCTTGTTTGCCGTAATACTTGTATATACCTATATTGATGCCGAAGAAAAACGCCTTACCGCAGGCACAACAATGGTGGACGTCCTGGTGGCCACGGTCAATATACCGGAATACATCAGCCTTGAACCCAGGAATTTCGAGATAAAGCAGTACCCTATAAAATACACGCCGCCGAATTTTTTGAGCAACCCTAAAGATATTGAAGAAACGGTATCAGCCGTGCCCATAGCCAAGGGCGAGGTTGTTACCACTACAAAGCTGCTGTTTCTGGGCAGCAAGACGGGGCTTGCCCCCGTGGTTACAAAAGGCCAGAGGGCCATAGCCATCAGGGCGTCAAGCCTTAATGCCGTGGCAAACCTTATCAAGCCGGGCGACAGGATTGATATCGTCGCTGTTATTAATACCATAGAAAACAACGCACCGGTAACGACGGTCAAGACCGCTCTTCAGGACGTACTGGTACTTTCCATAGGTGAAAACGTGTATACCCAGATACCGAGGTTTGAACGCGGTACCGGGGAATTTCCTCCCTGCGTACAGCGCAGCAGCCCGGCGTCACCCCAGTTCAACAATCTTACAGTGGAGGCATCTCCAAAAGAGGCACAGGTGCTTATAGCCCTGTCCAATATGGCAAAACTGTTTTATACTTTACGTAATCCCAATGACAGGGGGTTTCAGACTGTAACGCCAACCAGCCAGAAGGAGATCACGCAATAAGGGGGAGCGCTTTTGCATTACATGAGGCTGCGTAAATTTCTGAGTGTGTTTTTTCTTGTGTCCGTTATGGTTTCGGTTTCCGCGCACGCCGCCAGTGAAAAGGAAAGGCGCAAAAGAAACCTTATAAGAAAAAAACATTTTGTATACCGTGATCTTAATCTGGTGCTGAATATTAAAAAGGAAGTTATTTTTGATTTTCCGGTCGGTAAAATAGAAACAACCAATAAATCGCTTTTCAAGACTTTTGATATATTGCGCAAGGCGGAAAAGCCCGAGATCGACAGGGACAAACTGGTACTGACGGCGAACGCCGCCGGCAAGACCGACATGTGGGTGTATGACAACAAGGATGTGTTGAAAATAATTTTCCACGTCACGGCTACCGAGGAGAACCTTAAGAGGATTTTCGGTTTTGTAAGCAGGGAATTAAAGCATGTCGAGGGCCTTAAAATGTACGTAAGGGAAGACAAGATCGTTCTGGACGGAGAGATCCTGCTTCCGGGCGATATCGCGAGGATACACCAGGTAATTACCGGCTTTGACGATGTTTTCAGGATACAGTACAAAATGAGTCCCGTGCTTTTTAAAATAGTCGCGGAAAAGATGCAGAAGGAGATTGGTCTCCCGGACGTGCATGTGGAGGTCATCAACGAACGTTTTGTGGTCAAGGGATACGTGGAAAGCGAAGAACAGAAGGAGATGGTGTTTCTCACCGCGATGCTGTACCTTCCCAGGTATTACTATGTACCGCCAGACATAGATAATCCCAAAAGCACCGGTGCGCTTCAGGAACCGCGTACCGATTTTAAGGGACTGCCCATTGTAATGTCCTTCCTGAAAGTTAAGGAACCCGAGATCCCGGTGGAAAAGGATATAAAGATCGTGGTGCATTTTGTTGAAATCGCCAAGGGCTTTGAAAATTCGTTCGGTTTCCAGTGGGGACCTGCCATTGACGACGGTTCGCAGGTAACGGCAAGTTATAATTATCCTGAATCAGGATCATCAGGCGGGCTTACCGCGGCCATTACAGGGACCATTACTAATTTTATACCAAAACTTAATAACGCGGTGGAACATAAGCGGGGACGTGTATTGCAGTCTGCCGCCGTAACGGTAATGAACGGACAGTCCGGCGTTATTAACAAAACAACGAATTATCCTTACCTGGTACAGACCGATAACGGCATGTCCACGCAGAACGCGAAGGTGGGCCTTACCTTAAGCATGCTGCCTGAAATTATCGGTGATGCCGCAACTTCAAAGGACATGCAGCTTCAGATACAGATCTCTGTTGACCAGGTTGTTTCAATGCCCGTGGCAGGTGGCGCTCCCGTAACGTCCAGCGACGTGGTTCAGACAGTGTTTACCATTAAATCGGAAGAGACGGCGGCCGTCGGCGGGCTTATACAGAATATCTACAGTAAGGGCTTCGGCAATGATCCCGGGCACAAGGATCCCGTTTTCTTCAACCTGTCACGGTCCAAGAGTTTTACCAAAAACAAGTCGCAGTTTGTTCTTTTTGTAACTCCGGCAATACTAAAATCGCCCAGCGAGGGTAACGAAAAAGTAAAAAAACAGTTCAGGATGCAATAGCCTATGGAAGGTTTATTCAAATCGTACCTCATATCCGTGCTTGGAGGAAAGGGAGGTGTGGGTAAAAGTCTTGTTTCGTCCAATCTTGCCCTGTCCTTTCTGCTTGATTCCAAGAGGCCCACGCTCTTAATGGACGCTGATCCCGATTCCTATTCGGACATAAG
>JAFGOL010000050.1 GCA_016926495.1 Oligoflexia bacterium | reverse complement strand
ATGATCAGAAAGAGGCATTTTCGCTTGCAGATAAAATTGCCCTCGTAAATGACGGTAAAATAGTGCAGACAGCAACACCGAGGGAAATTCATAGAAAGCCGTTAAATACGTTCGTTGCAGGCTTTATGGGAGATACCAATTTTCTTAACGCAACTGTAGTTGATGTGTCAGGGAAAAAAGCCAGACTTGTAACGGATATGTCAGGGCTTGTCATAAATTCAAATCATGCGTACAGGGGGCTAAAAAAGGGGGCAAAAGTAACAGCTTCAATAAGGCCTGAAACACTTTTTTTTGAAAGCGGTAAAGTTTCCGGTGCGGATTTTAATAAATTTGAGGTTTTGATAAAAGACAAGGTTTATATGGGAAGTTACGAACTGTACAGGGTGGATATGTCAGGTACAGGTATGATTATGACGGAGATAAATCCCTTTAAAAAAAGAAACAAAAACTCAACGGAAACAGTATACGTACATCCAGGTGATGTGGTTATACTGGAAAAGCAGAGTCTGTGAAGAACGTGAATTATGACAGATTGATTATTCTTTTTGTATATTCCGTACTTGCGTTATTTTTGATCCTGCCGGTGGGATACATACTGCTAAAGAGTTTTTATGTTAACGGTTCTTTCAGCCCGAATTTTTTTATTCTGGTTTTTGATAATCCGCTTGTAAGAAAATCCCTTATAAACAGTTTTATAACCGGAATATTAACAACGGTTATTGCAACTGTTATAAGCTTTCCCCTCTGTTTTATTATGCTTCGCTACAGATTTCCGTTTAAAGGGCTGCTCAGAGCCTTTTTGCTTGTACCTATGGTACTGCCTCCCTTTGTGGGAGCTATAGGACTTAAAAAATTTTTTGCAGGATACGGTCCGGTAAACATTATTTTAACGAAACTCGGCATTATTACCGCACCCCTTGACTGGTTTTCCGTTGGATTGACCGGAGTGATCGTTCTGGAGGTGTTACATCTTTATCCCATAATGTTCCTGAACCTTTATGCTTCAATGGCCGGTATTTCTTCTGTAATGCAGGAGTCTGCGGAAAATCTGGGTGCGTCAAAAATCAGGGCTTTCAGGACAATAACAGTTCCGTTAATGGCCCCGGGCTTTTTTGCCGGTGCCGTAATAGTGTTTATATGGGCATTTACCGACCTGGGAACACCGTTGATGTTTGATTTTAATAATGTCATCCCCGTGCAGATATTTAATATGATAAGAAGTATAAATCAAAATAACACCGGATATACCCTGTGCACCTTCATATTAATTATAACCTGTCTGTTTTTTTACCTGTCAAAACTTCTAACAGGGAAAAATCATTACGAAATACAGGCAGACAGTGATACTGTACCAAGAGAACAAAAACTGTCTTTTACCGGCTTGTTTTTCATATATTTCTTTGTAACGGTATTGATATCTGTATCAATACTGCCTCATATAAGTGTTTTAATTTTTTCTCTTTCCGAAAAATGGTTTATGAGTATACTGCCTGCTTCCTGGACGTTTAGCCATTACAGGGGGATATTTTTTGATCCCTTGTCCTATACAGGAATAAAAAACAGCCTGCTGTTAAGTTTTACAAGCATGTTTTTTGATGTTGTCCTCGGCATTATGATAGCCTATGCTCTTACCCGAAAAAAAATAAGGGGACTGGGTCTTCTTGATACTCTTGTAATGCTTCCCCTTGCATTACCCGGTGTTATAGTTGCTTTCGGATATATAGGCTTCTTTTCGGGAACAATAATTGACCCAAGATTTAATCCTGTACCCTTACTGATAATTGCCTATACGATACGCAGGCTTCCGTTTATTGTGCGTTCGGTATATTCAGGGTTTCAGCAACGGGACATAACGCTGGAAGAAGCGTCTCTCGGGCTGGGAGCATCAAGATTAACTACAATTGTAAAAGTAAGCCTTCCCCTGATGTTGCCTAATATCATAGCAGGAGGCTTGTTGTGTTTCAGTTTTGCCATGCTGGAAGTCAGCGACAGCCTTATACTTGCCATGCAGGAAAAATTCTATCCCCTTACAAAATCCATATATTCACTTTTTAACAATATAAACGAAGGCCCGTATCTTGCCAGTGCTCTCGGTGTAATAGGAATCATTCTGCTTGCCGCATCAATAATGTTTACTTCAAAAATTCTCGGTAAAAAAACGGGAGAACTTTTTCGTGCAGGGTAATTAAGTATGATAGAACGTTTTAAGAAGGGTTTTGACGTGTTGACTGTCCGGTTTCAGGCTGTATTGAGGTGTAATTTTGTCGTGATGAATTCTTAGATTCTCCTCAAAAGTCTTTCCTTCTTCATTTATATAGATTATGCCCAGGGGAAGCTTTTCTGTTTCTATAGCTTTTTCAAATGCCTTGAACCTGTTTTTAGTATCATGGTTATTGTCAATATAGTAAGAATTTTCCTTAAACCACTTATAGGTATTTACCTTGTTAAAAACAACGCAGGGTTGCAGAACGTCAACAAGGGCATATCCTTTATGAAGTATTGCCTTTTTTACTGTTTCAACCGATTCCTTAAAATCTCCGCAGAATATTCTTGCAACAAAACCCGCACCCAGGGAAACAGCCACTGCAAGCGGATTAAAGGGCAGGGAACTTACCCCGTCATTTTGTACGGGAGTAACAAACCCCGGATTACTTGTAGGAGATGCCTGACCTTTTGTAAGTCCGTAAACCATATTGTTGTGTACGATATTTGTTATGTCCGTATTTCTGCGTATGGCATGAATAAAATGATTGCCTCCCTCACCGTACATATCACCGTCTCCGCTTTCAGCAATAACAGTTAAACCGGGATTTGATGCTTTGATCCCTGTGGCAGGCGGAAGCGCCCGTCCGTGAAGTCCGTTAAAATAGTTTGTTTTAATGTATTGAGGGATTTTTGCTGCCTGGCCTATGCCTGATACCATTACAACATTAAGGGGATCTTTTTGCAAATCAATCAGCACCTGCTTTAATATTTTAAGTATGGAATGATTACCGCAGCCCGGGCACCAGGCTATATCAATGTTTTCAATATCATAATTAATTACTGCCATAACACCGTTCCTTTTAAATTAAAACTTCAGTAAGTCTTGATATTATTTCCTCCTGGGAAAACGCAAGGCCGTTGTATTTTAATATCCTCTTGTCTATGTTCACCCTGAACCTGTGCTCAAGAAGGTTTGTAAACTGTCCAGTAAAATTATTCTCGATACCTATTATGTTTTCCGCCTTATTGAGATAAACACCGGCCAGTTCATGAAGCGGATATAGCTGTTCAAAAAACAAAAATGCCGTTCCTTCAGGCTCAAGGGTTTCAAAGGCGTTCTTTACCGCGTGATAATTTGAACCCCATGCAACAATCAGGTTTTTATAATTTTTATTACCTGTAAAAACCGGCTCTATAAGATCATTTTTAATAAGGTCAAGTTTTTTCATCCTCTTGCCGGACATTTTAATCCTTAAATCCAAATCTTCTGTGATTCTGCCTGCTTCGTCATGTTCGTCACTGTCAACCATTACCAATCCCTTTCCGAAACCCGGTATTCCCCTGGGGCTTAAACCGTCATCTGTTATCCTGTATCTTAAATAACCGGGACTTGTTTCCGTAAAAAAGTGACTGTTTTCGGAAGAAGGCAAAAGATCCTTTTCCCTGACATTATAGTAAGTATCAACAAGGTACTGGTCCGTAAGTATTATTACCGGGACCTGATATTTGTCTGCATAATAAAAAGCTTTTTCGGAAAGTTTAAAAGCCTGTTCAATATTTCCGGGTGCAAGTATTATTCTTGGAAAATCACCGTGTCCGCCATAAAGGGCAAAGTTAAGATCTCCCTGTTCAGTTCTTGTCGGTAATCCGGTCGCCGGTGCAGGACGCTGCGCAAGGTGTATTACGAGGGGGGATTCTATCATGCCTGCAAGGCTGAGTCCTTCTGTCATTAAGGCAAAACCTCCGCCTGAAGTGGAAACAATTGCCCTTGATCCTGCATACCATGCTCCGATGGCCATATTAATTGCCGAAATTTCGTCTTCGGCCTGTTCAGCTATAATCGGAAGTTCCTTGGAGTATTTTGCAATATTTGTAAAAACACCGGTAGAAGGAGACATGGGATAGGAGGACATAAAATTACATCCTCCGGCCACAGCCCCTAGCGCGACCGCATCGCTTCCGTTAATCAGTAAATCATTATCTGTAGAAGTGTTACGGGCAATATCTACGCTTATCTTATCCGATTTTAACGCTTCGTCGTAGCCTTTACGGACAGCCTTAATATTTTTTTCTGATATTTCATCTGATTTACCGGAAAAAAAGTTGCTTACAACCTCTTCCAAAACTTTAAAATCGAGTCTGAAAAGGCCCAGAACGTATCCTGCCGCAACACTGTTGGCATAGACTTTATTTCCCAGTTTGACTGCGATATCATTAAAATCAACAAGTATTTTGTTATGTCTAGTCTCTATATTGCTGTCAGCAAGTATTAATGTTTCGCGTGTTATTCTTTTTTTAAGATGTTTAACGGCATTCTGATCAAGGGGAATCAATAAATCTATATTATTATAAAAACACCTGCCTTCTGCTGAAGAAACGGTTATTGTGGTGGAGTTGCTTCCACCCCTTACCCTAGACATGTATTCCTTTGTGGCAAAAACATTATACCCCGCATTTTTAAGTATTCTTGTCATCAGGACTTCAATTGTCTGGATACCCTGACCTGCACCTCCGCAGAGAACAATGTTTATCCTGTCCGTAAATTCGTAATTTCTCATAACTTTAATCTTATCTTCCAAGTGCCTGTTTAAGGTCCATAGCGTGTTCCTGTTCCATTGCCAGTATAGTCCTTAGTTGTTGTGCCAATGCGTATTCCTGAAGTTCTTCTGCCTGATGTATCCTTACCTTGTAACGGGATATCGCGTCATCCTCTCCAGCAAGGTCATGGACGAGCATCTCGTCGTTACCTTCGGCAGTGTGTACTTCCCCTACTTTTACACTGGGTTTGCCACCCAGGTAATCAATCTGATCTGCAAGTATTTGTGCATGCTGCATTTCCTCTGTTGAATGTATTTTAAGTTCCTTGATGATATCTCCGTATGCAGCACCGCTCATTACCGCCGCATGATTTATATACTGGATTGCGGCGGAATATTCCAGTTCCAGGTCATGATTTAACAAATCAATTAGTTTTTCCGTTGATACTGACATTTTCTTACCTCCGATTTATTATAAATTAACTTCTTTCATCCAGTAGCCGTGTATGTTGCAGTTTTCCACAACCGTAAGTTTTTTTGCGTTCTGATCCTTAATATGTAAACATCCGGCGGCAAATATGCCGTTCGGACTAAGGTGTATTCTTGTTGCAAACCTGTTATCAAGGTAACAGTCTATAAACATGATAAAATGCTTGGTTTCCATGGGGTGCGTTACTTCACCTATTTTTATAACAGCATCCACACATGATGAATCCTTGATAAGTCCGCATTCCTTTTTTATCATAACGTAAGGAACATGTTTCACACTTGCTTCGGGACTTTTTTCCTCTGATTCAACAAAAATTTTGTTGTTTTGCTTAAATTCTTCCTTTGCCGCCTCACACACAGGGCATTTATCGGGTGCATCGTTAAAAGCTAAATGACCGCATACATTACAGATAAAATAGTCCATTTCTTTCTCCTTTAATTTTAATATTTTTAAGCAGGCTTGAAATTCAACAACGAGTTTGTTTTATTTCATGCCGATTAGAGGTTTACTATAGAACATGCAGGTATTCTATGGGGTAAAACCCTACCGTGCAAAGTTTTTATCAATTACCTGGATATTTAACCAAAGTTTCTCTTTTCCGAAAGTTGTGTGCCAGGTCATTTGATTTTGTACAGTGAAGAGATCTGAAAATGCTATATTCACAGGCACCATGATTATGCGCACCTTTTGCTTATAAATAATCATTTTTTTCTGAAGTATTAATAAATTTAATCTTTTCAATAAATTTTAAATATAAAATGCCTATACCTATAAAAAATATTGAAACAAAGAAAACCAGTAACATCGGATACAATAAGATTAAAATACCAAACAGGATCAAAATAATTCCTGGCATATATTTATATAATGTTTCTATTCTCATGATATTACACCTTACTTCCTGTATTTATTACGAACATTTTGGTTGATCATCTAATAATTACTCGTATTTTACAAATTTTTCTAAATCTCTTCTGTAACCTCTGGGTAACAATTGCAAATCTTTTTTTGCATAACCGACAGCAAGCAATAAAGGTATTATTTTATGTTTATCAATTTTGAATTCCTCCTTGATTCCTTCAGAATTAATACCATCCATTGGGTGTGTTTCTAACTCCAACCCTCTTGCAGCATTCATTAAATTCATTGCAAAAAATGCTGTATTTTTTATAGCGAAGTGTATTCGTGTCTCTGAATCCTGCTTCCCGTAAAGTTTAAAAGGTAAAGATTTATAGTGATCTCTTTCCTCATTTTTTATGTACCCCCTTTTAATCATTATATCCAGCACAGTATCAAGGTTGTCCTCAACAGCATAAGGATTTGCGATTAGGATGAATACTGCTGAAGCTTCTTCAACCTTTGGCTGGTTAAATGCAAGTCTTTTTAATCTTGCCTTATTCTGTTTTGTTTTAACTACAATTACTTCCCATGGTTGAAGGTTAAAAGAAGATGGCGCCAAATTTGCAATTTTGAGTAGATCTTCAATCTTGCCTGTTGGGATCTCTCTATTTGGGTCAAAAAAGTTTATAGACCTTCTTCCTTTTATTGATTCCAGTAAATCCATACATTTATCTCCCTTTTATTATTTTTTTGTCAGGTTTTAATATTTCATATCTGTGATTATTTTATTTTGAGTCAATTGATTTTTATTATAAAAAATAAGGAAATTATATGGGGTAAAACCCTACCGGGCTAAAGCCGCCTTTCGGGAATTGATTCAGGAAGTTTTCCTGAGTCAAAAAAAACCTGACCAAGGTACAAACCGCAGTAACAGTGCCCGTATTCTTCGATGTCAGGGCGTGCGTATACGCACGGACAAATAATATCCCTGTCTTTATCTCTTACAGCTTCAGCCAGTCTGCACGGACATGAAAAATATCCGTACCTGTTGAAATTTTTAGCAAGGCCTTCGGCAAGAATCCCAAGCAGTTCAACGTCACTGGTTACTTTCCATGCCTGTTTGTCCGCTACCATCGTAATAAACCTTAGAGTATCTTCGATTGTTTTTTTGTTCATAAAAATTCATTTTCCCATTCTTCTTTGTCAAAACCCGTCAGGCACCTTTTGTTATCTATTACAACAAAAGGGAATGACATGCGTTTTTTAAACTGTCCGGTCAGTTCGGCTATTATGTTGTCTCGCAATTCCCGTTCCAGTTCGTCAAAATAGATATACCTGAACTTTATGGAATTTTCCCTAAGGAACCGGAGGGCCTTTTTGCAAAATCCGCACGTGGAAAGCATGTAAACTGTAAGTTCATGCTTAATTACGGTTCCTTCTTCATTGATAAAGTTTAAATTAGTATCCATGTTATTCCTTATCTGATTTTAAGGGTTATTTTGCGTCCCTTAATGTTTCAAGCAAAAGAACGTCGTTAAAGGGTTTTATAAGAATGCCGGAAACAAGATGTAATACATTCTCCTGTTCCAGTATCTTAACCATAAAAGGTCTGCCGGACATTATAATAATCCTGGTTTCAGAATTTTTCATCTTAACCTTTTTTAACAAGTCTATGCCAGTGAGTGACTGCATCTTATAGTCAAAAACCGCTATATCAAAAACAAACTCATCTATAATTTTTTTTGCGTCCTCGGTCGTTGAGGTACTTGTTACCGAATATCCTTCGTATGAAAGTATCTCCGATATTTCCTGGCACAATATTTCATCGTCATCTGCTATAAGTATTTTTTGGTTCATTAATATCTCCAAAATCATTTATACCAAGTTTAGGTGTCCTGCTCAAATTATTTTATGTGGGGTTTTCACCCCATAGATTAAATTTAATACGGATTTAATATGTTACAGTTTTAAGAATAAAATAATATGAGAGGTTGAAGATGAATAGAAATTATCACAGAAAAAATGATAAAGAAAGCAAAGGCAGGATAAGCGAGGTATGGTTTAAATTCTATAACGGAGGATATTGGAGAAAAACAATTTATAAGCTGCGTAAAAAGCATATTATAGGTGAATATAAAGAGATGATCGGAGTACTCAGGCTGTTCATTTAACGGTTTTCTAGTCCTGTGTTACCGTATCGGCTTTTCGTACAAAAATAATCCCGTTGGCAACTGCATAACGGGTAAGGCCTGCAGTATCATGAATACCCAGTTTCTCCATTATATGCTGCCTGTGTTTTTCGACTGTTTTAATGCTGATATTAAGCTCATATGCAATCTGCTTGTTTGCCAGACCCTCCGCTATAAGCTGTAGAACCTCCGTCTCCCTGGATGTTATTTGCAGATTGCTGCCTGATAATATGGTTTTAAGCCGTTTAAAAACGGACTGACTGAAAAACTTTTTACCTTTATACACTTCACGTATTGCCGCAGCCAGCATGTCTGAGGAATTATGCTTGAGCAAATATCCGTATGCACCGGCAGCGTATACCTGTTCTATTAATTCGCTGTCATCGTGTGCGGAAAGAATCAATATCCTGCAATCGGGAAGAACTTTTAATATCTGCCTGGTTGCTTCCGTGCCGTTTAAAAGAGGCATTCCGATGTCCATAAGGATAACGGAAGGGCGAAGTTGTTCTGCAAGTTTAACGGCTTCCCTTCCTGTTTGTGCTTCACCTATCACGGAAATATCTTTTTCGGATTCGAGCAGGGAACGTATACCCTGTCTTACAACAGTATGATCTTCGGCCAGCAATACCTTGATTGTAATCATTGTTATGAAATCAGACGGATTTGTCCGCATGTCAATCTTTTTTCTTAATATCTAACCTATTGTGCTTTAGAGGTAACTCTATATTTACTGTTGTTCCCTTACCGGGCTTACTTTCTATCAGGATTTTACCCTTGTGAAAGTCTACAATCTGACGGCAAACAGCAAGGCCAAGCCCGGTCCCTTTTGCCTTAGTAGAAAAGAACGGATCAAATATTTTCTGCATATGTTCATCAGGTATACCGATTCCGTTATCTTTTATAAAAATACCGATATAGTCGCCCCTATTTTCTGTAGTTATATCAATTTTGCCGTCTTCTTTCGGGACAGCATCGTAGGCGTTGTTTAATATATTGGATATGGTCTCCTTTATTTGCAAGGGGTCGGCTTCTATAACTATATTTTGT
>JAFGOL010000007.1 GCA_016926495.1 Oligoflexia bacterium | reverse complement strand
TCCCGTTGTGGACTATGGCAACGCTTCCAACCTCGTGGGGGTGGGCATTGACCTCGGACACTTTACCGTGGGTCGCCCACCTTGTGTGCCCTATGCCTATATGGGAAGAAAGAGACTCCTTTTTTAATTTTTCCTCAAGGTCCTTTATACGTCCAACCGCACGCACTACCTTGAAATTATCGTCAATAAGCGTGCATATACCGGACGAATCGTAGCCCCTGTATTCCAGGCATTTAAGCCCTGAAACAAGAAATTCAAAAGTATCCGCTTTTCCCGAATTGCCTATGCTGCCGACTATTCCGCACATAATTTTTTCCTTAACCTGGCAGCCATTCCGCTTTTATTTACCTGCCTTGCCCTCGCGATTGCGAGATCGTCCTTTTCCACGTCGTGCGTTACGGCAGAACCCGCAGCCACATAGGCCCCGTCATTTATTGTTACCGGCGCTATAAGCTGGCTGTCGCTTCCCACGAACACGTTACTGCCTATGGTTGTTTTATGTTTTTTTACCCCGTCGTAATTGCAGGTAATGACGCCGCATCCTATATTGGTTTTTTCACCGACTGAAGCATCACCCACGTACGAAAGGTGCGGTATTTTCGTTCCCTTTCCAACCTGTATGTTCTTGGTCTCGACATAAGCACCTATTTTCACGCCGTCCGATGTTACCGTCTTCGGCCTTACATAAGTGAACGGGCCTATTTTATTGTTTGTTCCTATATCGCTGTCCGCAATAAAAACATTGGGGCCTATCACGCTGCCTTTGGCTATTCTGGAATTAACTATCCTGCAGTTTTCAAGTATTTTGACGTCTTCTTCGATACGTGATCCACCCTCAATAAACACGTTGGGATAAATTTCAACGTCGCTTGCTATTTCAGCCTTCTCGTCAATATAAACGGTGTAAGGATCAATGATCGTCACCCCGTATTCTTCCATAAGGATCTCGGCCCTTGAATGCCATACCAGCCTTGCAAGATCCGAAAGTTGCAGCCTGTTGTTAGGGCCTAAAACTTCCGCAGGTTCATCATGCCGGACGCAGTCAAACCTTATGCCTTCCTTATTGCATATGGCGACAATGTCCGTAAGGTAGTATTCGCCTTTTTGGGAGTTTTTCTGAATTTTTTTAAGCCCGTCCTCAAGAATTTTCCGTTCAAAGGCATAGATTGAAGTATTAACAAGGGGCACGAGGCGCCTGTCATCGTCAAGGTCGGTTTCTTCAACAATGGCTTTCACGCTGCCGTCCCTGTTAATTATAACGCGTCCGTAACCTGCCGGGTCGTCAAGCTCGGCAGCCACAAGCATGGCTTTGCCGGAAGCGTTGCACATATCCGCTATCAGCGACAAAGGTATTACGGGAGTATCACCGGGTATGATCACAACCCTTTTAATGTCATTTTTAAGTGCCGGCATTGCCGCACGCACAGCTCCGCCTGTGCCGTCCAGTACCTTTTGTTCCGCAAAACTGAAAATATCGTTTTCGCCTATAACGCTTTTAATTTCTTCTTTTTGATGCGAAAGAACAAAAACGACCTGCGCCGGGGAAAGTTCTGCCAGGGTATCTGCAATATACCTGATCAGGGGTTTTCCCGAAAGCTCGTGCAGGAGCTTTGATCTTTTACTTTTAAACCTTGTGCCAAAACCCGCCGCCATCACTATAACAGCCGTATTTTTTTCAGACATATCTACCCCGCTTTTGGCTTGCATAATATATCCGTATTTTGGCAAATTCAACCCTTAAAAACAGGTGTATATTCAGACGGATAACCGGTAACCGGCAACAGTCGGCAGGAAACGAAAATAACCGCAATATTGATTCAGGGGGTAACGGTTTTTATCCCCTGCCTGAAGTCAAAAGCTTTCTTAACCCGGCAGAATTAAATAATCCAAGATTTTCATCAAATTGCCAGCCCAATCGTTCGCGCAACCTGTATGGATCCATATTGTAATGCAGCCTGTATAAACTCCCCTTTTCATACATCCCCTTTAAATACTTCCACGTAAAACCGAAGTATCTTGGTATAGTTCGATTTTTACTTTTTATTATCTGTCGGAAGCTCATGAAATTAACGCTAATATTATATTCTTGGTACTCTTGTTAATTTTCCAAGTGTAAAAGTGTAAAAGTTCCAAGGGTTATTTTTAGGTCCTCACAAGGCGGAAACCCACACTGCTGCTCCTGCCGTCGGGCCAGCCCCTGCCGCGATTAGCTGACCGACAGTTACGGGCGTCGCAGTTCCAACCACCGCCACGTAACGCACGGTCAGAGCCAGTTTCAGGTCCTTTAGGATCAACAAATATTTCCTTTGTTTTGTAATAATCATCATCATACCAATCGCTAACCCATTCCCATACATTACCTGACATATCATACAAACCATATTTATTAGCTGTTCCGCTTCCTATACTACAAGTACCCTGTTCCCAATCTCTGTTATAACAAGCATACTTAGAAAGCTTCTCTGAACTGCTACCGGAAGGATACTCCTTTTGATTTACTCCTCCTCTGGCTGCGTTTTCCCATTGTGCCTCTGTGGCAAGATCATACACTTTTTTGCCTGCTCGCTTTTGGTTTTCAAGGCAACCTTTAACCTTTTTCAGGCTATCTTCATCATCTACAATTTCATCACCGCATTTATTTATTCTGGAAATAAAACTGTATGCATCATAATAGGTAACCATCTCTACAGGTCTGTTAGTTCCCTTAAAAGCCGATGGATTTTCATCCATTACAGCTTCATAAATTACCTGGGGCATTTCTGTCATCTGCATAGCATACGATTTTGTAAATTTAACATCATGGATATATTCATCTCCATGCTTCTCGGCTTCTTTACTATTGCTTCCTAACTTAATAATTTTGTCGGGATTTACAGGAATTGAAACAAACCTGAATGCTCTGGGATCTACTTCAGATAATAATGAAGGTTCTATAGCTACTTCTTTGATTAAATTTGCAAAATCAGTCTCATTAACTTCTATATCATCACTTGATTTTTTCATAAAATTACAGTTTTCTGCTACACAATAATTTAAGCAATTAAGTAGAAAATTTTCTGCTGAGGATATAGGTCCTGGGACATTTTGACAATCTTTCATACAATCAACTTCACATTGAGTTAATTCTTCAGAAAATAATGGTGCAGTTACTAATATTAAAAATAGTACCAGCATTATTTTTAAGCTTTTTACTTTCATTTATAAAACCCTCCGTAAAAATATCTGTTTTTACTGTATATAG
>JAFGOL010000049.1 GCA_016926495.1 Oligoflexia bacterium | reverse complement strand
GGGGCAGGCTTAATATCAATTCAAAGCCGTACGTTATAATGCTGTGCGGGGTTAACGGTGTCGGCAAAACCACGGTTGCCGCAAAGCTTGCGTATTATCTTGCCAGGCAGCTTGACCGCAAGGTTATGCTTGCCGCTGCTGATACCTTCAGGGCTGCCGCAATAGAGCAACTTGGTGAGTGGTGTAAAAGGATCGGATGTGATTTTTACTCCAAGCATCACGGAGCGGATCCGGGCGCCGTTGCTTACGAAGCTGTTAAAAAAGCCCGGGAAGAAGGCCAGGAAATTGTTATTGTAGACACCGGTGGCAGGCTTCATACAAGGGAAGGACTGATGAATGAAATCGGAAAGGTACAGAAAGTCATAGGCAAAGCCCTGCCCGAAGCTCCGCACCAGGTTTTCCTTGTAATAGACGGAACGCAGGGACAGAACGTCCACAGGCAGGCTGAGGTTTTCAATAAATTCCTTAAGCTCAGCGGTATTATACTCACCAAGATGGACGGTACGGCCAGGGGCGGCGTTGTTTTCAAGGTCGTTCAGGACCTTGACTTGCCTGTATTTTTTATAGGGACCGGCGAAACCCTGACAGATCTCATTGAATTCGATCCAGCAACATTCATAACCCAATTATGGTAATAAGGGAGAGAATTATTTTTAGTTATTTTTAGACGGAGCAAATTGCAATCTGCTCCGTCTAAGTTTTATCTGTCTGATTATATTGGGTAAATTTGATGTATCGCCCCCAGACGGAGCAAGTTGCAACTTGCTCCGTCTGGGGGCCATCTGGGGTCTGATCCCGGGTTTGTGCTGGCGAAAATGGGCAGGTTTCCGTAGGGACATTGGGTTATTATGAAATTGACTTTGCGGGCAAATTCTGTCAAACTGCCCTCACAAGTTACAAGGGTTAACTTTAATAATATTCGGAGATTTTAATGAAGGAGGGAGAGACACATCCTGTAGAGATTACGATAATGGGACAACGGTTATCGTTAAGGATAGATTCTGAACATAACGAGGAATACGTCAGGAAAGTTGCCGGTTATGTCGAAAACAAGATGAGGGAAATTGAAGGCAGGATAGGTTCAGGATCGTCCATAAAAATAGCAATGTATGCCGCGTTATATATTGCTAATGATTATTTTGAGGTTATTGATAAGAACAGGCAGTCTTTAGAAGATATGTTAGGTAGATCAAGGAAAATAATTTCTTTTATTAACGAAAGGCTGGACTGATTTTTCAAAACCGTTTTTTATATAGAATGGTGTCTTTTTTTCTCCTTTCATTGAAAGGAGGTCTCAATGTTCTCAGTAAGTGTTGTTTATATTGCAGTAGGTTCACTGGTTACAGGTTTAGTTGTCAGTTACGTTTATTTCAGGATCAGGGATAAATGGTTTTTATCCACTGCCCGCCATGAAGCGAAAAAAATGCTTGAAGATGCCAAGGCTGAAAGTGAAAGGCTGAAAAACGAATCCAAGATCCAACTGAAGGAACACATGTTCCAGACAAAGATGGAGCTTGAAAAGGAAGGCAAGGAAAAGCGGAAGGATTTACAGAATTGGGAAAAGCGCCTGCTATCCAAGGAAGAAAACCTCGATAAAAGGATCAACATGCTTGATCTGAAAGAGGAAAAGATCAAGAAAACAGAGCAGGAAATCACCAGGGCCGAGGAAAAAGTACAATCCGAGCTTTTATTGTACAAAAACAAGGTAAAAGAAACCCAGGACAAGCTTGAAAGACTGACAGGCATTACCACGGACGAAGCAAAGCGTATTCAGGTAAGCATGATTGTTGACGAAGCCAGGCTTGAAGCCGGAAAAAAGCTTAAGGAAATTGAAGATAATTTAAAAGAGGAATCCGAAAAGAAGGCAAAACACGTTATTTCAACTGCCATTCAAAGATATTCCGGTGAATTTGTCTCTGAGAGGACAGTGTCCGTTGTCAACCTGCCCGGCGACGAGATGAAGGGAAGGATAATAGGCAGGGAAGGCAGGAACATAAGGGCCATTGAAGCAGCCACCGGCGTTGACCTTATTATCGATGATACGCCTGAAACCGTGGTTATCTCCGGATTTGATCCCGTGCGGCGCGAAATCGCAAGGCTTTCGGTTGAAAAGCTTATTGTCGACGGTCGTATTCATCCCGGACGTATAGAGGAAATAGTCGAAAAGGTCAGAAAGGATGTCGAAAAGGAAATAAAGGAAGCAGGGGAAAGAGCTCTTTTTGAAGTGGGCATTCACAATGTGCATAACGAGATTTTAAAGCTTATAGGCTCGCTGAAATACAGGACCAGCTATTCCCAGAACCAACTGGTCCACTCGCTTGAAGTCAGCTTCTTTTGCGGATTGATGGCCGCTGAACTTGGCCTTGACGAAAAGCTGGCAAAAAGAGCGGGGCTGCTTCACGATATAGGCAAAGCGGTCGACCATTCAATGGAAGGCTCGCACGCCCAGATCGGCGCGGATATTGCTAAAAAATACGGCGAGAGCCAGGAAATCCTTCATGCGATCAGGGCACACCACGAGGAAGAAAAACCCGAAACCATACTTGCGGTGCTTGTTCAGGCAGCGGACGCGCTTAGCAGCGCAAGACCCGGTGCCAGAAGGGAAATGCTGGAATCATACATAAAGAGGGTCGAGGACCTCGAAAAGATATCCTATTCCTTCTCCGGAGTTGAAAGAGCTTACGCCATACAGGCCGGGAGGGAAATAAGGGTAATGGTAAAGAGTGACCAGGTAAACGACGAGGCTGCCGCGAACCTTTCAAGGGATATAGCGAAAAAGATAGAAGACGAACTTTCGTATCCCGGACAGGTCAGGGTTACCGTGATCAGGGAAACCAGGGCAGTGGGCGTGGCAAAATAATGAATATACTGTTTCTTGGCGACATTGTCGGAAGTCCCGGGCGTAATGCCATAAAAAAGTTTCTTCCTCTTGTCGCCAAAGAGCAGAAAATTAATCTTGTAATAGCCAACGGAGAAAACGCCGCCGGAGGTCTCGGCCTTACGCCTGTAATCGCTGATGAACTTTACATGACAGGAATTGACATTCTGACATCAGGCAATCATATCTGGAAGCACAAGGAAATTCTGAATTACCTCGACAAGGAAAGCAAGAGGCTTATAAGGCCCTGCAACTACCCGGATACGCCCGAGGCTGTCACGCCGGGAAGCGGCTTTACCATATACAGACTCGGTGATTCATTTCCCGAGGTTATGGTGATAAACGCTCTTGGCAGGCTCTTTATTGATTCCGTTGACTGTCCTTTCAGGGCTGTTGACTCTATTCTTAAAAAACACGACAACGGTAAAAGGATTATTATCGTGGATTTTCACGCCGAAGCAACAAGCGAAAAAATCGCAATGGGATGGTTCCTGGACGGCAGGGTTACCGCTGTGATTGGAACTCACACACATGTACAGACCGCTGACGAAAGGCTGCTTCCAGGCGGTACGGCCTATATAAGTGATGTCGGGATGTGCGGCTCAATGGATACGGTTATCGGCGTTGATAAGGATATAATTATACAGAAAATGCTGTCCCAGCGTCCCATAGGTTTTAAATTTCCGTCCGTAAATATCGGTATCAACGGGGTTATTGTTGAAATCGATCCCAAAATCCTGAAACCGTCATCAATTAAAAGGGTGATGTTCAGGGAGAATGATTAATATTAAACGTGTGTAAAAACATTAAACAAACCTCAATTGCATGAATTTCTGAAAAACAGTAAAAATACAGTTAAAACAGCAGGTTATTCTGTTGATAAATGGCATGCTTTATGCATCGTAATGGATAGCCATGAATTTTGTACGGATAAGTTTGATTATAATGCTGATATTTCCCGGCAGGCTTTTCTGCGGGGAAAGTATATCTATTGATCCTGATGATTATCTCAGGCTTGTGGCAACAATATTGGGTTTGAAGGTGGAACCTGGTAATAAGGAAATGGTGCCCGAAGAAGGGAGTGAACCGTCAGGATTTGTACCTTACGGGCAGGTGACCCCTGAAGAAACGCTAAATATGATAAACGTACTTAGCTGGTCGCTTGGCATAAAGCCCCCG
>JAFGOL010000006.1 GCA_016926495.1 Oligoflexia bacterium | reverse complement strand
TAGGCCTTGCGTTCTTTTTGTTTCGCGAAAGGGAGAACATGAACCGGATATATTA
Source organism: Oligoflexia bacterium (assembly GCA_016926495.1). Lineage (GTDB taxonomy): Bacteria > Bdellovibrionota > JAFGOL01 > JAFGOL01 > JAFGOL01 > JAFGOL01. The sequence continues at coordinate 4,323 of JAFGOL010000006.1, read as the reverse complement.
TTCACAGGTCCTTATGCTGTTTTTCGCGATGATCGTGTTCTTTATTTATCCCACGGCCTTTCCCAGGCCGGAGGTTGAGTATCACGGGTTTTCGGGCGCGATGGTGAAGTTTTTACATTTTGCCGATACTCCTGCCAATGCCTGCCCCAGTCTTCATGTATCAGTTACATTTCTTGCCTGCTTCGGTTTTTTAAGGGAAAGAAAAAAGCTTTTCCCGTATTTCCTGGTCTGGGCCCTGCTGATAAGTATTTCCACGCTTACAATCAAGCAGCACTATTTGTGGGATATTATTGCGGGCTTTATTATGGCACTGGTTTTTTATATAATCGGTATTAAGCTTATTAAAGAGAGAAAATCGATATGAAGCTTGAAGTACTGCATTTTCCGAATCCCTTTCTTCGTAAAAAAGCCGAGAAATATGAGATCTCTTCCATCGACAGGGAAAAACTGCGGCAGTTTATAAGAGATATGCAGGAAACCATGTACAGTTCTAACGGCGTTGGCCTTGCGGCCCCGCAGGTGGGTGTTTCAAAGTCCCTGTTCATTATTGATCTTGACCAGAAAGTCGAACGTGACGAGGACGGCGGAATTATTTCGCACCAGGCCGGAAACCTGATGGTGTTTATAAATCCCGTAATACTGTCAGGCGAAGGCAGTATCAAGAGCGAGGAAGGCTGCCTGAGCGTTCCCGGAGTTTACGAGGACGTAAAGCGGTTTAAAAAAGTGGAAGTAACCTATTTTGATGAAAACCTTGAAGAATGCCGCATTGTCGCCGAAGACATGATGGCCATAGCCATTCAGCATGAAAATGATCACCTTGACGGAAAGCTTTTTATTGATCTTTTACCCACGGTAAAAAAAACCGTGATCAAAAACAAATTCCTTAAGGGCAAGACCCTTTAAAAATGAAAATCGCTTTTTTAGGCACACCCGAAATATCCGCGTATGTTCTGGGTGTGCTTTCGGCGTCCGGCCATGATATTCGCTGGGCTGCATCGCAGCCTGACAAAAAGGCGGGCAGGGGCATGCATGTAAGGCATACGCCGGTAAAGGAAAAGGCAATATCCCTCGGCATCCCCGTACTGCAGGCACCGGTCTTTAACAGGGATTTTTTTAATGAAATAAAAAAACACGGAGATATCGATCTTGCCGTAGTCGTAGCATACGGTCTTTACATACCGACGTACTTTGTAACATATCCCGGATTCTCGTGCCTTAACATACATCTCTCCGTGCTGCCCCTGTACAGGGGTGCGGCGCCGGTGGCGCGTGCCATTATGGACGGCAGGCGTAACACAGGTGTTACAATAATGAAAATTGCAAAGGAGATGGATGCCGGTGATATAGTTGCCTCAAGGGAATTTCCGGTGGATATTCGTGATACCACCGAAACACTTACATGGAAGCTTGTAAGGGAAGGCACGTCCCTTTTGCTGGATACCGTGGGCCCTTATACCGAGGGGCGTATTACACCGGTACCCCAGGACAAAACCGGCATAGTACCCTGCTTCGCGGAAAAACTTTCGCGTGATGATGCAGCTATTGACTGGGCAAAGGATGCCGTAACAATACACAACACGGTAAGGGCGCTTAATCCCTGGCCGGGTGTTTATGTAAAAATAAACGGCGTGGATGTAAAGATAAAAGACACGTTGCCTGTGGAATTCGATGACTATAAAAAGTCGGACAATCCCGGAACAATATGCTATATCAATACTGTTGCCGGCAATATGCTTATCAGTACGGGCAGGGGCTGCCTTTTGGTTGAAAAGGTTCAGCCTTCTGGTAAAAAGGAGATGTCCGTGCCGGACTTTGTCAACGGTTACAGGATTAAAACAGGAATGAGGGTAGAATGATGTTCAAAATTGCGCCGTCCATACTTTCCGCTGATTTTACAAAGCTTGCCGAAGAGATAAAAAGAATCGAGGTAGACGGTGTCGGTTATTTGCATATTGACATTATGGACGGTCGTTTTGTCCCCAATATTACCATTGGGGCTCCGGTTGTTAAATATATCAGGAAGGCCACGTCCCTTCCCATAGACGTGCATCTCATGATCGAGGAACCGGAAAAGCATGTTGACGCGTTTATTGAAGCAGGCTCTGACATTTTAACTTTTCACGTGGAAGCGACAAGGCATCCGGAACGTCTTTTAAGGTATATCAGGCAAAAAGGCGTAAAGGCCGGTATTTCCTTAAATCCCGCGACGTCGCTTGACTCGCTAACATATCTTTACGGAGCCGTTGACCTTGTGCTTGTTCTGACCGTGAATCCGGGCTTCGGCGGACAAAAGCTTATTCCCGAAGTTTTACAAAAGGTCAGGGCACTTAAGGATATTAAATCAAAAGGCGGACATGATTTTATTATACAGGTGGACGGAGGCGTTACAGCCGATAACATAGATCAGTATGTCGGCTCAGGAGGGGAACTGATTGTCGCCGGTAACGCCGTATTCGGCAGTAAAAATCCCGCTGAAGCTGTTTCATTATTGATGAAGAAAGGAAAAAAACAATAGTGCTGCTTACCGCCTACCGTTATATATCCAAGGAACTTCTTATACCTTTTGTAATGGGCGTGGTGGTTGCCACGTTTATTCTTATAATGTTCCAGATACTGAGGCTGACCGAGTTTATCGTGGTGCACGGGGTACAGTTTTCCATAATAGTGAAACTGTTTTATTATCTTGTAGTGGCCTTTCTTCCGGTAACCATACCGGTTTCGTTTCTGTTCAGCGTGCTTCTGGTTTTTAACAGGCTTTCAGGTGACAGCGAGATAACCGCGTTCAAGGCCGCCGGTATTTCCATATACCAGTTGATGATCCCGGTAAACATGGTGTCCATGCTGGCGCTTCTTGCCACGTTTTATGTGTCGTATTACGAGGCACCGTGGGGCAACCGCAAATTCGAAAATACTTTGCATAAAATAGGGAGCGCGCGCGCCACCATGCAACTCAGGGAAGGCTTTTTCAACGAGGGGTTTTTTAACGGTTTCATGATATATCCCGAAAAGATTGATCCCAGGACGAACCGCATGAGCAACGTGTTTATTTACGACGAAAGGGATAAAACGCTGCCTGTTTCCATCATGGCTAAAAACTCCAGGCTGGAGGTTGATCAAAAAACCAAAAAGACAATGCTTTATCTTAACAAGGGAAGCATGGTTTTTCTGAATAACACCGGCGAAAAATACAAAAACGCGAAATTTGACAAGTACAGGATAAGGCTTTACGACGGTGATCGCGTGGGAGAAAAAAAACTAACGCCTCCTTCAATGAGCAGCGGCGAAATACTGAAAACAATAAAAAAGGCCGCCAAAAAAAAGGACAAGCGATGGTACAGCAAACTGCTGGTTGAATACCACAGGCGGCTTTCAATACCCTTTGCCTGCATAATATTCGGTTTCCTGGGCATAGGCTTCGGCAACATGAGCAGGAGGAACGTAAAGGCAGGGGCCGGCCTTATCAGCTTTGTCGTGATGCTGCTTTACTGGGTCATATACATAGGCGGCACAAGCTTCGGCTCAAAGGGAAAGATAAACCCCGTGCTTTCCGTGTGGATGGCCAACATTATTTTTATTTTTGTATCAGTGTACCTTATAAGAAGAAAGGCATAGTTAAAAAGCCAGCAGTTCAAACAGGAGTTCCATAACATCGCTTCTCGGGTTTTTACTGCCCACGCTTGCCGCAGAGCATTTGATGTTTTTAAAAACGTTTTTATTGTCATGCCCGCCGTATTCTGCTTTACTGGCATTATCGATACGTTCTTTCAGTTGTATGGCTTTTTCATTATCATGATCAAGCCTGAATACCCTATCCAGTGTTGAAAGGGCAAGGGCAAACTGCTTTTCAACCGCAAGCTTCGTGGCTATTTCAACGTAATCGTCTGGTTTATCAAAATTATATAATACCAGGAAACTCTTTAGATCATTAAATTTATAGAGCCTGAAGAGTATATCAATATATGTCTCAGCCAATGCCTTGTCTTCGGCGGTTAATTTGAACCTGGTAAGAAATTGACCGAAATAATAGCAATATTTTTCGTACATACCGTTATCGGTTTTATCGTTTATACGGCAAACACGTAATATTTCTTCAAGGTAGTACAGTAATATTTCGGAATTGCTGTCCGAGTATTGACTGATATTAGCGAAAATTTTATCAAAATACATAAACGAGTTTACCAGGTTATTATCACGATGAAAAAGACACATGGCAATCAGGTAATTTAATTCGGCGGATCCCACGGGGTCAGTTGACTTTCCGTTTTTATCTTCGATAATTTTTTTGGCAATATAACATTCTTCCATTGCCTCCTGATAATTTTT